>NZ_CAWMPM010000077.1:0-698 GCF_963869435.1 Nocardia violaceofusca NBRC 14427 | reverse complement strand
CTTGACAGCCACTCCCATCTAGTTTGATGATTCCATCATATTTGTCGAGGCAGGACAGGAGCCGGCGACTGCGCCGTAATCAGGCCGGCGACGAGATTGTCGCCGCCGGAACAGTTTCGCTGTTCCGGGCAGCTACCTCCCACCCGGAACAGCCGGACAGGCCCTGGAAGGAAGGCACGACACGTGGACACCGTCGTCATCACCGGAGCGACCGCAGGCATAGGCCTCGAGTGCGCGGCCCAGCTCGCACCCGGCAGACATCTCGTTCTCGTCGGACGTAACGAGGAGAAACTGCGCACCGCCGCTCGACGGATCGGTGCGGCGGGCGCTGCCCGAGTCGATACCTTGACGGCCGACTTCTCGTCCTTGGCATCCGTGCGCACGTTGAGTGAGCAGGTGCGCGCCGAGTATCAGCGGATAGACGTCCTGATCAACAACGCCGGCAGCGTCAATGCCAAGCGCATCGAAACCGTGGACGGCTACGAAGCGACCTTCGCCGTCAACCATTTGGCCCCCTACTTGCTCACCGAGACAGTGAAGCCATTGCTGGTCGCCGGAGCACCGGCTCGCATCGTTTTCACTGCGTCCACCGGGCATTACCGCGGCACAATGGATTTCGACGACCTGCAGTACCGGAGCGGTTATTCGATCATGAAGGCCTACTCGCGCTCCAAGCTGGCCAATGTGTTGTACACCCG
>NZ_CAWMPM010000076.1:0-738 GCF_963869435.1 Nocardia violaceofusca NBRC 14427 | reverse complement strand
GATACCCGCACGGCCGCATGGGTTTTCGGATCCGGATCACCGATCAGCGCGAGCACGGTATCGCGCATGAGCCGCGGCTCGGCCGGATCGAGCACGATGATCGCCCGGCCGGCGGTCGCACCGCCGACAGCTTCGATCGCTCGTGAGGTGGTCTCGGTGAAATCGTCGATCATCGTCCTGGTTCCGGGGCCGACAGGCTTCGAGGCGATCGGAGCGACGACCTCGGCGTAGGGCACTGCGGTGACGCGCGAAATGGCCGCGACGATCGGAATGGTGGCCTGACCACCACACGTCACCATGTTGACGTTCGGCGCGTCCAGGTGCTGATCGAGGTCCACCGCCGGTACGACGAGTGGGCCGAGCGCGGCGGACGTCAAGTCGATCAGGCGCTTGCCGTGCGGCTCGAGCGCGGCCGCATTGGCTTTGTGCGCGCCCGCGGTCGTAGCGTCGAAGACGATGTCGATCTCGTCGAAATGCTCCATGCAGAGGAGTCCGGCCACCCCGCGCGCGGAGGTCGGCACCCCGAACCGATCCGCACGAGCCAACCCCTACGAGGCCGGATCGATGCCGACCATGGCGGCCATCTCCAGGGTCTCCGACGAACGCAGAACCTCGATCAGCACATCGGAACCGATACCGCCCGACCCGATCACCGCAACTTTCACACGGCTCACGACTTCTCCCAAGTGAAGTCGACGCTGCCGAGAAGCATTGTGCCGCTGAATAGTTCGGAGCGCA
>NZ_CAWMPM010000075.1:0-884 GCF_963869435.1 Nocardia violaceofusca NBRC 14427 | reverse complement strand
GTGGTGTAGGTGCGGGCGACGAGGGCGCTGCGGAGGTACCAGAGTCCGCTGGCTTGGGTGGGGTCGAAGCCGGTGAGTTGGGCGATGCGTTTGAGGCGGTAGTCGACGGTGTTGGTGTGGACGTGGAGGAGTCGGGCGGTGCGTTGGCGGTTGAGGTTGTTGGCGATGTGGGTTTGGAGGGTGGTGAGGAGTTCGGGGTGGTGGTCGAGGGGGTTGAGGAGGGTGCCGAGGTGGTCGCGTCCGGGGCCGGGGCGGGTGAGTTGGTATTCGAGGGCGAGGTCGTCGAAGCGGTAGAGGCCGGGGATGGATTGGAGGCGGGTGACCATGTCGAGGAGTTGGTGGGTTTGGTCGGTGGCGGTGGGGATGTCGGTGGTGGGTGTGGTTGTGGTGGTGGCGGTGATGGGGACGCGGGCGGCGTGGGAGAGGTGGGTGATGAGGGTGTCGAGGTCGGTGGGTGTGGTGGTGGGGATGAGGAGGGTGCCGCCGTCGGTGGAGAGGAGGGAGAGGGTGGTGGTGTGGGTGGTGGTGGCGAGGGCGGCTTGGAGGCGGCGGAGTTTGCGGCGGGCGATGATGGTGGGGTCGAGGTGGGGGTTGGCTTGGTCGGGGTGTGGGGGGATGTGGAGGGCGAGGATGTGGTAGTTGTCGGCGATTTCGATGCCGCATTCGCGGGCCATGGTGCTGGTGGGGTGGCCGCCGAGGAGTGCTGAGGTGAGGGTGTGGACGGCGTTGTGGTGTTCGGAGACGACGGCGCGGAGTTCGCGGACGTAGGCGCCGGAGACGGCGGTGGTCATGGTGTCGAGGATTTCGACGAGGAGTTTGGCGCCTTGGAGGAGGTTGGTGTAGTCGGTGTGGGTGAGGGTGAGGGTGGGTTCCGCGTCGGCGGC
>NZ_CAWMPM010000074.1:0-640 GCF_963869435.1 Nocardia violaceofusca NBRC 14427 | reverse complement strand
TGCTGGTGGCGATCATGCCGTGGGAGGGTCACAACTACGAGGACGCGATCATCTTGTCGCAGCGTCTCGTGGAGGAGGATGTGCTGACCTCGATTCACATCGAGGAGCACGAGATCGATGCTCGTGATACCAAGCTCGGTGCCGAGGAGATCACTCGCGATATCCCGAACGTCTCCGACGAGGTGCTGGCCGATCTGGACGAGCGTGGCATCGTCCGTATCGGTGCCGAGGTGCGTGATGGTGACATCCTGGTCGGCAAGGTGACCCCGAAGGGTGAGACCGAGCTGACCCCGGAGGAGCGGTTGTTGCGCGCGATCTTCGGTGAGAAGGCGCGCGAGGTGCGTGACACCTCGTTGAAGGTGCCCCACGGTGAGTCGGGCAAGGTGATCGGTATTCGTGTGTTCTCGCGTGAGGACGACGACGATCTTCCTCCGGGTGTGAACGAGCTGGTGCGCGTGTATGTGGCGCAGAAGCGCAAGATCCAGGACGGTGACAAGCTCGCGGGTCGTCACGGCAACAAGGGTGTCATCGGCAAGATCCTTCCCAAGGAGGACATGCCGTTCATGCCCGACGGCACTCCGGTCGACATCATCTTGAACACCCATGGTGTTCCGCGTCGTATGAACATCGGCCAGATCCT
>NZ_CAWMPM010000073.1:0-1132 GCF_963869435.1 Nocardia violaceofusca NBRC 14427 | reverse complement strand
GTTGGTGATGTGGATGTGTTGTCGGTGGGTGAGTTGGCTGGTGTGGTGCGTGGTCGGAATGAGACTGCGTATCCGGTGGTTTCGGGTTTGTTGTTGGATGGTTTCCGGCGTGCGGTGGTGGGGTCGCCGGGGGCTGTTGCTGTGGTGGGTCCGGGTGGGGAGTCGTTGACGTACGCGGAGTTGGATGCGTGGGTCAATGGTTTGGCGCGTGTGTTGGTGGCGCGTGGTGTGGGGCCGGAGTCGTTGGTGGGGTTGGCGGTTCGCCGGTCGGTGGATTTGGTGGTCGGTATGTATGCGGTGCTGACTGCGGGTGGTGCGTATGTGCCGTTGGATCCGGATCATCCGGTGGAGCGGGTGGGGTATGTGCTGGATGTGGCGCGTCCGGTGTGTGTGTTGACGACTGCGCGTGATGGTTTCGTGGTGCCGGGTGGTGTGCCGGTGGTGGAGATCGACACGGTTGATGTGTCGGGTGTGGCGTCGGGTCCGTTGACCGATGCGGAGTTGCCGGTGCGGCCGGGTGCGGACAGTACGGCGTATGTGATTTTCACGTCGGGTTCGACGGGTCGTCCGAAGGGTGTGGCGGTGTCGCACGGGGCGATTCACAATCAGATCGAGTGGATGTTGTCGCAGTATCCGTTGGCTGCGGGTGATGTGTATTTGCAGAAGACGGCGACGACGTTCGATGTGTCGTTGTGGGGTTTCTTCATGCCGTTGCGGGCGGGTGCCACGTTGGTGGTGGCGACTCCGGATGGGCATCGGGATCCGTTGTATGTGGCGGAAACGATTGCGGCGCAGCGGGTTACGGTGACGGATTTCGTTCCGTCGATGTTGTCGGTGTTCGCCGCGCATGCGGATCGGGCGCAGTTGTCGTCGTTGCGGCATGTGTTCGTGATCGGCGAAGCGCTGCCCCCGGAGACGGCCGCGGCGTTCGGTGCGGTGTCGGATGCTCGGTTGCACAATCTGTACGGCCCGACCGAAGCGGCGGTGTCGATCACCTATCGCGAGGTCACCGCGGCCGATGCGTCGGGTGTGTCGGTGCCGATCGGTGTGCCGCAGTGGAATTCGCAGGTCTATGTTCTGGATTCGCGGTTGCGGCCGGTGCCCGATGGTGTGGTCGGTGAGTTGTATCTGG
>NZ_CAWMPM010000072.1:0-1263 GCF_963869435.1 Nocardia violaceofusca NBRC 14427 | reverse complement strand
GGGTGCAATGGAGTTCGAGGTTCGATCTGACCGGGGCAAGTCGCGAGGACGTCGTCCGCTGACTGGTGAGCGCGTTGAATACTTGCGTCTCATGGAGCAGGGGCTGGGCAACAAGGAAGCCTGCCGGATTGTCGGGATCAACGAGAAGACCGGCAGGCGATGGCGCAACGGCCGCAACGCGTGTGGCCGGAACAGGGCGGCGCTACCGATTCGTTCGGTGGCGCCGCCGTCGGTTCCTGGGAGATATCTCAACGAAGCCGACCGAATCCACATCGCCGACCGGCTGCGTGAGGGCGGTTCGATCCGTGTGATCGCGGCCGAGCTGGGGCGTCACCCCTCAACAATCAGTCGCGAGGTCCGCCGTAACTGTCATCCTGGTAGCGGCGCCTATCGTCCCCACGCGGCCCAGGCCCGCGCCGACGCGCGGCGGCCGAGGCCGAAAGCACGCAAGATCAACACGATTCCCGAGCTGGGGCGGTTCATCGCCAGCCGCATGGCGCTGCGATGGAGCCCCGAACAGATCTGCCAGGCTCTGCGTGCACAATTCCCGCACCGGCCGGAGATGCATGTGGCCCACGAAACGATCTACCAGGCACTCTACGTTCAAGGGCGCGGTGAACTGCGTCGCGAACTGGCCCGCGCCCTGCGCACCGGCCGCACGATACGAAAACCTCACCGCCGCGTCGAGGCACGCCGCCCACGGTTCACCCACCCGATGATCATGATCAGTGACCGGCCCGCCGAGGTCGAAGACCGCGCAGTTCCCGGACACTGGGAAGGCGACCTGATCATCGGCAAGAACCAAGAAACAGCGATCGGCACCCTGGTCGAGCGCAGTACCCGCTATGTGATGCTGCTGCACCTGCCACACGGTCGCAGCGCCGAAGCAGTGCGTGCCGCACTGACCGAGACTGTGAAAACCCTTCCCGCGCATCTGATCCGGTCGCTGACCTGGGACCAGGGCTCGGAAATGGGCACTCACCACGCATTCACCCTCGCCACCGACATCCCGATCTACTTCTGCGACCCTGCCAGTCCCTGGCAACGGGGTTCCAACGAGAACACCAACGGCCTGTTGCGTCAGTACTTCCCCAAAGGCACCGACCTGTCCCGACACAGCCGCGACGACCTCGCTGCCGTCGCCACCGAACTCAACGGCCGCCCACGCAAAACGCTCGGCTGGCAAACCCCAGCCGAGCGTTTGCATAAACTACTCGCGGCCTGACAACCCACCACGTGTTGCAACGACCCCAAGAATCCGCC
>NZ_CAWMPM010000071.1:0-1396 GCF_963869435.1 Nocardia violaceofusca NBRC 14427 | reverse complement strand
GGTCGTAGTCGGGGTAGGTGCCCAGTTCGGTGCGGGCGAGTTTGGTGATGTAGGTGCCCATCGCGGCTGCGGCGGCGGTGAGGGTGATGTTTTTGGCTTGGCGAGCCGGGCGTAGATCGTCGAGTCCGGGTGCGGCCAGTGCGCGAGTGAGGGATTTGAAGATTTCGCGGGCGATCGCGCGTTTGAGGATGCGGATGATCTCGGCGGGGTTGCGTCCTTTGCCGCGTTGTCGGGCAACGAATTCGCGGGTGCGTGGGTGGTTGGACATGCGGACCAGCGCGATGGTGTGCAGGGCGCTGTTGGCGTGTCTGTCACCGCCTCGGGAGAGCCGGTAGCGGGTTGTTTTGCCCGAGGAGGCGGGCACTGGTGCGGTGCCGCACAGGGCGGCGAAGGAGGCTTCGCTGCGGAGTCGGCCGGGGTTGGCGCCGGCGGTGATCGGTAGCTGGGCGGCGGTGTTGGGTCCGACGCCGTGCAACGACATCAGGTGGGGGTTGGCGGTAGTGGCCAGTTCGCGGATCTGCTGGTGGAGTTCTTCGGCTTGGGTGGTGAGGAACTGGTGACGGCGGGCCAGGGTCTTCAGCGCGGTCAGCACGGCTCGAGCGACGGCGTCGGAACTTGTGGGCCGGCATGATGCCAGCGCGGTGACCAGGGCCTTTTCTTTGACGCCGCGGTATTTTTCCCGGATGGTGGCGGGGGCGGTGACGAGCATGTGATGGATCTGGTTCATCGCCGCGGTGGTGGCTTTGACCGCCGAGCGGCGGGCGTTGTGCAGTGCCCGCAATGCTTCGACCTGCTCGAATTTGGGGGCCGCGTTCGCGCGCCCGGACAAGACCGCTCGGGCAGCGGCGTAGGCGTCGAGGGGATCGGATTTGCCCTGCATCCGCCGAACCGAGCGTTCGGGCCGGATGACTTCGCGGACCTCGATGCCGGTGGCGAGGGCGGCGCGGGTGAACCCTGCCCCGTAAGAGCTCGTTCCTTCGACACCGATGATCTGCACTGTCCCGTGTGAGGCCATGAATTTCAGCGCGGCCCGGTATCCGGTTGTGGTGGTGGGGAATTCCCGATCGCCGAGTTCACGGCCGACCGGGTCGCAGACGCAGACGTGGATGGTGTCGGCGTGGGTATCGACTCCCGCGACGAGTGCGGGGTTGGCGACCGGGGCGGTCACTGTCATGCTGGTTGCGCCTTCTGGATCGATTGCGGTGGGTCGACGCCGGTCGGGCGGGCAGACAGGACATTGATGAGGCCGGGCCAGGCTCTTATTAAGTCATGTCCGCCCGGCCAGCGCGCGGGACCTTGACCGCCGGTCAGACCAAGTGATGGTCAACCCAGCAGGGCGACAGTCGGTGGGAGAGACACGACGATCAAGATCCTTTCCATCCTCAATGTCGGTGGG
>NZ_CAWMPM010000070.1:0-2042 GCF_963869435.1 Nocardia violaceofusca NBRC 14427 | reverse complement strand
CCGGTGATCAGTTGGCGCGGGGTTATCTGCGTCGTCCGGATCTGACTTCGGATCGGTTCGTGGCCAATCCGTTCGGTGCGGCCGGGACTCGGATGTATCGCACCGGCGACCTCGTCCGCTGGAACGCGGGCGCCCTCGATTATCTGGGTCGGATCGACTTCCAGGTGAAGTTCCGGGGTCAGCGCATCGAGCTGGGCGAAGTCGAAGCCGCGTTGCTGGCCGTTCCGGGCGTCAGCCAGGCGGTCGCGCTGGTCGTCGCCGGGCCCACCGGTGAACAACTCGTCGGCTATGCGGTGCCCGCGCCCGGACATCACCTGGATCCGACGGCGCTGCGTGCGAGTCTCGCCTCGGCCCTGCCTTCGTACATGGTGCCCGCGGTCGTGACGGTGCTGGACGCGTTGCCGCTCAACACCTCCGGAAAGCTCGACCGCAAGGCGTTGCCCGCGCCGGTGTTCGAGGCGCAGGTGTTCGCCGCGCCCGTCACCGTGGTCGAGGAACTCGTGGCGAACGTGTTCGCCGAGGTGCTCGGCATCGAGCGGGTGGGTCGCGACGACGACTTCTTCGCACTGGGCGGCAACTCGCTGAGCGCCACCCGGGTCGCGGCGCGGCTCGGCTCCGCCCTCGACACCCGGGTGCCGGTCCGCCTGGTCTTCGAGGCCGGCAGCGTGGCGGCCCTCGCCTCCCGAGTGGAGACGAACCGGTCCGATGCGGATCGCCCGGCGCTCACCGCCCGGCCGCGTCCGGAACGCATTCCGCTGTCGCTCGCGCAGCAGCGGATGTGGTTCCTCAACCAGTTCGACACCACCTCACCCGCCAACAACATCCCGTTCGCCGTCCGGCTGACCGGCGCACTGGACATCGCGGCACTGCGCGCGGCCATCGGCGATCTGGTGGCCCGGCACGAGGTGCTGCGGACGGTCTACCCGGCCGTGGACGGTGTCGGCTACCAATCGGTGTTGCCCCCGTCGGTCGTGCCGGACGTGCCGGTGATTCCGATCGCCGAGAGCGAGATCGAAGGCTGGGTCACCGAATTCGCGCTTCGCGGTTTCGACGTCGCGGCCGAGGTGCCGCTGCGGATCGCAGTGCTGGAGCCCGAGACCGACGTGCACGTGGTGGTCATGGTGACGCACCACATCGCCGCCGACGGCGCGTCGGTGGCGCCGCTGGTCCGAGACCTCATGACCGCTTACCTCGCGCAGGAAGCGGGCAGTGCGCCCACTTGGACGCCGCTGCCGGTGCAGTACGCGGACTACACACTGTGGCAGCGAGATCTGCTGGGTGACGAGGAAGATCCGCAGTCGTCGGCCGCCGCTCAGATCGCGTTCTGGCGGGAGGCGCTGGCGGGTCTGCCCGAGCGGCTCGACCTTCCGGCCGACCGGGCGCGCCCGTACACCGCCTCGGGTGTCGGACGCACCCTGGCCTTCGAGATTCCGGCGTCCACGCGCGCCGCGGCGATCCGGTTGGCGCGGGCACAGAACTCCTCGGAGTTCATGGTGGTGCACGCGGCCTTCGCCGCGCTGCTGGCCCGGCTCTCCGGTACCTCTGACATTTCCATCGGCACCCCGGTGGCCGGCCGCGGCGAGCGCGAGCTCGACGATCTGATCGGCATGTTCGTCAACACCCTGGTGCTGCGGACCGAGATCGATCCGGGCGAGAGCTTCACCGAACTGCTGGCGCGGGTGAAACGAACCGACCTCGCCGCGTTCTCCCACGCGGAGCTGCCGTTCGAGCGCCTGGTGGAGGTGATGGATCCGGTTCGCGCTCCTTCGCACCACCCGCTGTTCCAGGTCGCGCTGTTCTTCCAGAACTTGGAGAAGGCCGGTCTGGAGCTGCCCGGAATCCGCGTGGACGAACTGGGCATCGACGGGGCGATCGCGAAATTCGATCTGCAACTGACCATTTCGCCGCCGGAGGACGAATCCGCCCCGGCCGCGGCACTGTTCACCTATGCGACGGATCTGTTCGACGAGTCGACGGTCGACGCGTTCGCCGGTCGCTTCGTGCGGCTGCTGGATGCGCTGCTGGCCGACCCGGAACGGTCC
>NZ_CAWMPM010000069.1:0-2122 GCF_963869435.1 Nocardia violaceofusca NBRC 14427 | reverse complement strand
GATCGAGTCCATGATCGCCGACGTCGCGGCCTACATTCCGGGCTACCGACTGAAGCAGCCTGTGCAGATCACCGCGATATTGCCGGACGCTTCGCCGCATCCGCCCGCCGGCGGTGCTGCGGTGACCCATCAGGTTTCGGTGTCCCTGGAGGTGGAGTGCGCAACTCGTGCCGCGAATGTGGACCTCATGACTTCGGCGGCACTGCGTGTCGCCGAGCGTATCGCCGCCACCACCTCGGCGAGCGTGAAGTGACGGTCCGCCGATAGTGTCGCGCGGTCGCGGATGGCGTGCCCCGAGCAGAAAGTGGTCAGCGTTTGCTCGCCGCCCGCGCGATCACTCGAAAGACCTGCTCGCGCAGCTGCCGCCGGACGCGAACGGAACGCGGCGGCGGGGCGATCTCTGGAGCCGATGCCCCGAATCGGGGAAACAACGCGGCCGCGTTGCCGCGTTCGATCCTATGTCTGGCTGCGTCATCCAGACCGCGGTAGGTATCGAGACCGGCGTTGAAATAGTGCACCGCCGGTTCGGGTGCGAACGGCCAATCGCTGCCGTAGAGCACATGTCCGGGCTCGGCGAACGCGAGCAGGGACGGCAGTGCGGCGGCACTGGCCGACAGAGCGGTGTCGAAGTAGAAGCTCGCGAAGTCGTCGAGCACATCGAGCGGACTGGCGCCGGTCTGATCGAAGATGCTGAGCGCCATCCGGTGCGCGGCGTAGGGAATGAATCCACCGGCATGGCTGAGCACGAACCGAATCCGTGGATAGCGGCGACGGATTCCGTTGCGCACCAACAGATATGCTGCCCGGGTCGTGTCGAGTAGGAAGTCCGCTGCGAAGGGCGGGATACCGGGAACCGGATCGGCTGTCAGGTCCGCGGGATGCACGAAGACGATCGCCGAGCGCTGATCGAGCACTCGGAACAGGTCGTCCTGACCGTCGGCGCCGAGATAGGTGCCCCGGGCATTCGCCAACAACACCACTCCGTCGGCGCCGAGTGTGTCCAAGGCGCGTTCCGCCTCGGCGGCCGCGGCCGGCACGTCGGGCATCGGCAGTGTCGCGAAGAATCCGAAACGGCCCGGATGGGCGGCGGCAAGCGCCGCGGAGTAGTCATTGAGGTCGCGGGCCAGCTCTGCCGCCGCGCGAGCGTCGGTCAGGAAGGCGGTGCCGGGTGTGGAGACCGACAGCACGGCCCCGGCAATCCCCGCCCCCGTCATCATCCGAAGGGCCTCTTCCGCACTCCACCGCGGCAGCTCCCGACCGCCGGCCGCGCTGATGCCGTGCGATGCCAGCACCTCCCGGTACAGCGGTGGGATCAGATGTTGATGGACATCTATGCGGTCATTCGACAACGTGGTTTCCTTCGTCGGCCGTAATTCGCCGGACGGCTACCGGAGCGCCTGATCCAAGTTCGACGCGACGACGAGACTGTCGGCAAAATGACTCTAGTCACAATTCTGACAACTTGATCATTTCGCGTCCGGGGACACTTGTACCATAACTGAGGATTTCATCATAACTGGGCGGAAGGCGTCATGACAAGCGCGGACGGGAAGGGTAACTCCGGTGGTACTTCCTACGGCGCCGAATCGGCGATCGTGCGCGACGACGGCACACGCCTGGCTCGCGCGCTGACGCTCGACCGGGTGCTGCGCTCGAAGTGTCTGCCGGTCACTGTCTCCGCGCCGTGGGGGCTGACGATCGCGACCGGCGGATCGAACCGTCATGCAGGACGAGCTCAGCAGGCAGACCCGCCATCGCGGGCCGATCGTGGGCTGACGAGGCGCGGACCGGTCGATACGAGCGGGCTCACGCCAGGCCGGTGAGCTGATCGCTGACCGAGCGCAGATGCTGGGCGACCGAGGCATCCCGGGCCAGTTCGGAGGGCTGGCGGATTCGGTTGTCCTCGAAGTACTCACCGGTGATGGTGGCGACGGCTGGATCCGCGGCCAGGTAGGCCACCCGCCGCCCGCCCTCCTCTGGCGAAACCATCACGGCACGTTTGAGCACCGACAGCAGTGGACGCGCGATAGCAGGGGCGCGATTCCAGATGTCGGTGGCGACCACGCCCGGATGCAACGCGTTGACGGTAACGCCGGTGCCCGCCAATTCCGCGGCCAGACTG
>NZ_CAWMPM010000068.1:0-2518 GCF_963869435.1 Nocardia violaceofusca NBRC 14427 | reverse complement strand
GGTGGCCAGTTGTGAATCCCCAACGGCGGCCACTTATTTCCCCGTGGCCAGATATCTCCCCGGCGAGGTCAGCGCAGTGGCCTCACCCCCTGCCCGGAGGTGGCTTGGGCCAGCCGGAAACTGTCGCCGGATGTGACGACGACGTGTGCGTGGTGCAGCAGCCGATCGACTGTGGCGGTGGCCAATGTCTTGGGCATGATCTCGTCGAAGCCCGAGGGGTGCAGGTTGGAGCTGACTGCCATGGCCCGGCGTTCGTAGGCGGCATCGACGAGCCGGTAGAACCCTTCTGCCGCATCGGGACTGACCGGCAGCAGGCCGATGTCGTCGACGATGATCAGGTCGGTGCGGATCAGCCGGGTGATGGCGCGGGTGACCGAGTCATCGACGCGATGTCGCCGCATCAGCGCGCCGAGGTCTTCGATGGTGAACCAGGCGACCGTGAGCCCGGCCTCGACCGCGGCCTGGCCCAGCGCTTCGCAGAAGTGGCTCTTTCCGGTGCCCGACGGTCCGCAGATGCAGAGGTTTTCCTTGTTGCGGACCCATTCGAGGGTTTTCAACGCGTCCTGGGTGGGACGAGGGATGGAGGACGCGGATTCGTCCCAGTCTCCGAAGGTCTTTCCAGCGGGAAACGCGGCGCGTTTGCGTCGGGTCCGCAGGTTGGTCGCGTCGCGGCCGGCGGCTTCTTCGGCGAGCAGCACTCGGACGACCTCGGCGGGGTCCCATCGCTGGGCTTTCGCGGTCGGGACCAGGTCGGTCAGTGCTCGGCGCAGGTAGGGCAACTTGAGTCGTTTGGTCAGGGCGATGGCCTCGGCCAACGGGTCTCCGGCCGAACCGGCAACGCGCAGAGGGGCGTTCATCGATGATCACTTTCGGGGTCGGTGTCGTCGTTGGTGGCGGGCAGGCCGAAATTGGACCAGGCCGAGGTTCCCGGCTGCAGGCTGTGGTGCTCACCGGCCCGGGTGGGCTCGGCGCTGCGGCGGCCGATGTTGTGGGTCAGAATGCTGATCAGGTCGTTCTCGGCGAACCGGCCCGCGATCGCGGCGATCCCCAGCGCCTGGTCAACTTCGGCGGACGAGTGCAGTTTCGCGAGAGTGACCGCCTCGGCCATCTTCGGGCGGATCCGCCGGGTTCCGGCCGCGGCGGCCTCGGTCAACCACGCGGCAGCGCCGGGCCCCAGGCCCAGGAACGCGGCCTCCTCCGCACTGGTCGCGCGCGGGACGCGCTCGCCGTGATGATCCCGCCGCGGCGGATAGTGCTCGTCCTTGATCGACGGGTTGCCCGGCGTCGAGCGCTGGTGTCGGGCGACCTCGACCGGACCTTGATCCTCGACAGCGGTGACGATCAGTTCGTCACCGTGGAACCGGACCCAAACACGGGTGTCGGCAAGAGTATGGGGAACCGAATACCGCACTCCCTCAACCGAAACCGTCGAATCCCAGTTCACTCTCCTGGTCGTGCCCAGCGCGATGGTGAACGGGTTGCCCGGCAACGGGTGCAGACGGGTCCGTTCCTCGGCCAGCGCTTCGATCGGGCGGCGCCGGGTTTCGCGGTGTTCGCGGTCGTTGACCTGTTCGCAGAACACGCGGCAGGCGGTCTCGAGCTCGCCGAAGGTGCGGTAGGCGCCGAGCAGGTTCGTGTCGGTCGGCACCAGATCGGCCTTGGCGATCCGCACCGTCGCCTCCGACCCGCCCTTGGTTTGCGGGTCCGCGGGCATGCAGGTGCGGATCGTCATCCCGTAATGCCTTGCCACTTCAACGATTTCGGGATGACGCACCGCGATAGTCGCGACGTGCTCGACCGACACAGTCTTCTCGTTGTCGGTCAACGCATAAGTCGGCACCCCACCCAACCGGCGCAGCGTGGTGTCCAGGCACGACACCACCGTCGGCAGCGTCTTGTCCATCACCGGGATCACCACCCGGAACCGCGACCACGCCAGCCACGCGCACCACAACTGCGTCTGCCGACCACCGACTACTGGCCCGTGTCCCCAATCCCACTGCAACCACAATCCCGGCTCAGCGATCCACGGACGGAACACCCGCCGCTGCCCTGCCCGCAACTGCGCCTTGACCTGCGCGACCACCCGGCGGGTGGTGCGTTCTCCGCCGGTGAACCCCATCGCGGTGATCCGCTTGTGAACAACATCAGCGCGGATCTTGCCGTTCGAACGAACCACCAGCTCTTCGATTTTCGGCAAATACTCATCGATCGGGCGAGCACGATGCTCCCTCGCCACCGGGCTCTCCCCAGACGCCCGCAACGCGACATACCTTGCGACCGTGTGGTGGTCGCAGCCGGCCAGCTCCGCCGCCGCCCGGTAACTCCCCGTGAGGTCATACGCCTCAAGGATTTCCATGATCTCCCTACCGCTCTTCACCGAGCGAGCAAACCCGCCCAGCCATCCGGAACATGCACAACACGCCGGGGAAATATCTGGCCGCCCACGGGGAAGTCGATGGCCATCAACGGGGCGTCATATGGCCGCCCACGGGGAGGATGTCATGGCCGCTGTCAA
>NZ_CAWMPM010000067.1:0-2723 GCF_963869435.1 Nocardia violaceofusca NBRC 14427 | reverse complement strand
TAGCCTGGCCGCGGAATTGGCGGGCACCGGCGTTACCGTCAACGCGTTGCATCCGGGCGTAGTCGCCACCGACATCTGGAATCGCGCCCCTGCTATCGCGCGTCCACTGCTGTCGGTGCTCAAACGTGCCGTGATGGTTTCGCCGGAGGAGGGCGGGCGGCGGGTGGCCTATCTGGCCGCGGATCCAGCCGTCGCCACCATCACCGGTGAGTACTGCGAGGACAACCGAATCCGGCAGCCCTCCGAACTCGCCCGGAATGCGTCGGTCGCCCAGCAGCTGCGCTCGGTCTGCGATCAGCTCACCGGCCTGGCGTGAGCCCGCTCGTATCGACCGGTCCGCGCCTCGTCAGCCCACGATCGGCCGGCGATGGCGGGTCTTCCTGCTGAGCTCGTCCTGCATGACGGTTCGATCCGCCGGGCGAAGGCCTCGTGGTCGTCGCCCGGTTGCGGCCGCATCGCCGGAAGCACGGTCGTGCGCAGTTTGGTCGGCAACGGCAGATAGGGCAGCAGACCCGCGGTCGCGATCGTCAGTCCCCACGGCACGGAGACCGTGACCGGTAGACACTTCAAGCGCAGCACGCGGTCGAGCTTCAGCGCGCGAGCGAGGAGTGTGCCGTCGTCGAGCACGATCGCCGATTCGGCGCCCCCGGAGGTAACCACCGGAACCACCGGTACCCCGGCGTCCATGGCGACCCGCGCGAAGCCGTACCGACCCGCGAAAACGATGTCGTTGCGTTGTGCCCACGGTTTGAACGCGTCGACGTCGCCGCCGGGAAACACCAGAACGTGATCGCCGGCGGCCAATGCGTCGAGCGCCGCTTGCCGACCGGCCGGGCGCGCGCCGAACGGTTCGAGCAGACGTCCGATTCCGAGGGTCCACGCCATTTGATGCGTCAAGGTGACAACGCCGCGCGAATCGCCCGTATGCTCATACGCTGCGCCGAAAGCGAGCACATTCAGGTCGAAAACGCCACCGAATCCGTGGTTCGCGACGAACAACACCGGCCCGGAAGGCAGTGGCGCCGTGGCGATCTCATGACGATTGTAGATCCGGATCAGCTCCGCGCCGACGCGGCCCGCCAGGCGCGCCCAGCTGGTCTGCGTCTCTCGGTTATCGCGCATATGGACGTGCGACGACTCCGCACCCCGGCCACCCCGACCGGAACCACTCTTCCCGTCCGCGCTTGTCATGTCACCTTCCGCTCATTTATGATGAAATCCTCAGATACAGTATGAGGGTCGCCGGACACGGAATGATCAAGTCGTCAACATTGTGTCTCGCGTCATTGTGTTGACAGCCTCGTAGCGTCGAACTCCGATCAGGCGCTCCGGTAGCCGTCCGGCGAATCACAGCCGACGAAGGAACCATATTGTCGAATGACCGCATAGACGTCCATCACCATCTGATCCCACCGCTGTACCGGGAAGTGCTGGCATCGCACGGCATCAGCGCGGCCGGCGGCCGGGAGCTACCGCAGTGGAGCCCGGAAGAGGCTCTTCGGATGATGACGGGGGCGGGGATCGCCGGGGCCGTGCTGTCGGTCTCCACACCCGGCACCGCCTTCCTGACCGACGCTCGCGCGGCGGCAGAGCTGGCCCGCGACCTCAATGACTACTCCGCGGCGCTTGCCGCCGCCCATCCGGGCCGTTTCGGATTCTTCGCGACACTGCCGATGCCCGACGTGCAGGCCGCGGCCGCCGAGGCGGAACGCGCCCTGGACACACTCGGCGCCGACGGAGTGGTGTTGTTGGCGAATGCCCGGGGCACCTATCTCGGCGCCGACGGTCAAGACGACCTGTTCCGAGTGCTCGATCAGCGCTCGGCGATCGTCTTCGTGCATCCCGCGGACCTGACAGCCGATCCGGTTCCCGGTATCCCGCCCTTCGCAGCGGACTTCCTACTCGACACGACCCGGGCAGCATATCTGTTGGTGCGCAACGGAATCCGTCGCCGCTATCCACGGATTCGGTTCGTACTCAGCCATGCCGGTGGATTCATTCCCTACGCCGCGCACCGGATGGCGGTCAGCATCTTCGATCAGACCGGCGCCAGTCCGCTCGATGTGCTCGACGACTTCGCGAGCTTCTACTTCGACACCGCTCTGTCGGCCAGTGCCGCCGCACTGCCGTCCCTGCTCGCGTTCGCCGAGCCCGGACATGTGCTCTACGGCAGCGATTGGCCGTTCGCACCCGAACCGGCGGTGCACTATTTCAACGCCGGTCTCGATACCTACCGCGGTCTGGATGACGCAGCCAGACATAGGATCGAACGCGGCAACGCGGCCGCGTTGTTTCCCCGATTCGGGGCATCGGCTCCGGAGATCCCCGCGCCGCCGCGTTCCGTTCGCGTCCGGCGGCAGCTGCGCAAGCAAGCCTTTCGAGTAGTCGCGCGCGCGGCGAGCAAACGCTGAGCACTTTCCGCTCGCGACGCGACCACGACGACCCTATCGGCGGACCGTCACTTCACGCTCTCCGAGGCTTTGGCGGTGGCGGTGGCGGCGATACGCTCGGCGACACGTAGCGCCGCCGAAGTCACGAGGTCCAGACTCGCGGCACGAGTTGCGCGCTGCACCTCCAGGGACACCGAAACCTGATGGGTGACCGCAGCACCGCCGGCCGGCGGGTGCGGCGAAGCGTCCGGCGATACCGCGGTGATATGCACAGGCTGCTTCAGTCGGTAGCCCGGAATGTAGGCAGCGACGTCGGCGATCATGGACTCGACC
>NZ_CAWMPM010000066.1:0-3897 GCF_963869435.1 Nocardia violaceofusca NBRC 14427 | reverse complement strand
GTCACCGGGCCGGCGCTCGGCATCGGCGCCGGATTGGCGGTGGCGCTGCCGGAGCCGGCGCAGGAGCCGCCCGTGCGGGCACCCGCTCCGGCCACCGACGGCGCGACGGACGCCGTCGCCGGGGGTCGCGGTGCTGCGGGGTGCCGGGGATACCGCCGGTCCCCGCGGCGTGCCGGGCACCTGCTCGGGGCCGAGATCGGCTCCGAGCCGGGCATGGGCTGAGCGGCGTCGCCCGCCTGACGATGTCACCGGCCGCCGGTAGAGTGAAACCTCTCGGTCGGGCCAGTCAGGAGGCAACAGGTGGACGTGAAATCGGCCGTGCGCGGCTTCAATTCGGTGGTACTCACGCTGACGGAGGCGCCGGTTCTCGGCCCGCTGATGCGGAAGGGATTCGTCGAGATCAGCTATGTCGGGCGCAAGTCCGGTAAGACGTTCAGCACACCGGTGAACTACCGGCGTTCCGGCGATTCGATCCTCATCGGTGTCGCGATGCCCGATCGCAAGAGTTGGTGGCGCAACTTCACCGGCGAGGGCGGCCCCATCACGCTGCACCTGGACGGTGGCGACCGCCGCGGCCGCGCCGTGGCCACGCGCGACGACAAGGGCCGCGTCCGGGTTCGTGTGCACCTGGACGACGCCGCCGCCGGCTCGGACTGAACCGGATATCTTGCGACGCAGAGGTTTTCGAGGGTGACGGTGCCCGCGTGGGCGGGCACCGGAACGTGTGAACCGCTAGGCCGGTATTCGAGCGGTGAGACCGGTTGCGCGAGTATCGCATTCGGTGTCGTCGAGTGCCGGTGCGGTGAATCTGTGCAGATCGAATTCGTGGGTCCGCACACCGTGATGGAAGGCGTCGAGCTCGGCTCGATCGAAGATCAGCTCCACATCCGCTGTGGGACGGTCGGTTTCGGCACGCAGCACATAGCGTCCGTCGGGGCGCCGGAACTGCGTGATCGGTAATCGTTCGGTGCGCCCGGCGCGGATACCGGCCTGGTAGCTGTCGAACTGTTCGTCGCGCAGCAGCAGTATCTCGGTGCCGATCACGGCCGTGCCGGCGGTGGTGGCGGCAGGAGCGCGTTTGTCGTCCCAGACGGCGGTCCATCCGTGTTTGCGTGCCACGCGCACGCAGTTCTGGTGTGGGGAACTGGCTGAGGCTTTACGGAATTCGCCTACGGTGAAGGTCGGTGGCCGCGTCATCGGATGCCCTTTCTACGGAGTAAAGCTGCCGGCGCACCGATGCGCGGACCGCCGCGCCGACCGTGCCGGCTAAGGCTTGTAGCCGACGGCCGCGAAATTACACGGCCGTGCCGGATCCGCCATGTCCACCAGTGCAGAGGGTCGCCAATCGGGGGCGTGCACGATCCCGGGGTTCAGCAGTTCGAGGCCGTCGTAGAAAGCGGCGAAATCGTCACGGCGGCGCAGCGTCAACGGATCCGAGGTCTGCTTGTATAGCTCCGCCGCTGCGGTCATTCCGCGCTTGACATCCTCGGACGCGTCGTCGAGGCCGGCATGGCTCATCGCCACGCAGCTGCCGCGCGGAAGGCGATCACGCAGCTGGGCCATCAGCCGGTACGGGCGGTCGCTGTCGGGCACGAACGGCCAGACGCCGACGATGAGCAGTCCGAGTGGCTGATCCGGATCGATCAGGCGCCGGGTCTCGGGATGGTCGAAAATGTCGTCGGGACATCGCAGATCGGCATCGATGACCGCGGTGGTGGCGAGGGCGTCGGTGCCGCGCAGCAGGTCGAGCCAGCGCGCCACCGCCTCGGTGTTGTTGTCGACGTACACCACCCGGGTCCGCGGCTCGTGCGCCCGTGCGATCTCATGGGTGTTGTCCGCGGTCGGCAGCCCCGCGCCGATGTCGAGGAACTGCCGGATCCCGCGTGATGCCATGAAATCGACCGCGCGGCGCAGGAATTCGCGATTGTGCCGCGCCCAGGCGTCGGCGTGCGGGAACACCGCGAACACCCGCTCACCGAAGACCTTGTCGACGTCGAACAGCGCCTGGCCGGACAGGTAGTAGTGGTACATCCGCGCCGCCGAGGGCCGGCTCGTGTCGATATCGCGTGAGGGAAAGTCGTTGTCGCTCATAGCTGCCCGGCACTC
This sequence comes from Nocardia violaceofusca NBRC 14427, assembly GCF_963869435.1. NCBI lineage: Bacteria > Bacillati > Actinomycetota > Actinomycetes > Mycobacteriales > Nocardiaceae > Nocardia > Nocardia violaceofusca. The sequence continues at coordinate 1,791 of NZ_CAWMPM010000066.1, read as the reverse complement.
CTTAGGCTTTGCAGATTACGGACGGTGGGTCACGTCCCGGTGACGCTCTCGCGTCGGAACGAACGCGCGATCCGGTCGATGAACGCGCGCGACCGATCGGGATCCGCTGCGGCCGCGGATAATCGGTCCCAGACGGTCTCCCGGGCGCGTACCGCGGGCTTGTCGTCGATGTAGCGAATGTCGCCCTGGCTCTCCACGATCGCCATGTCCAGGTCGCCCGCCGCGCCGGGGGAGGGAACCCGCACCAGCGTGAAGCGGTCCTCCATTCCCGCGCCCCGGGTGGCAACGGTGAACGGCAGCACCTGCAGGATGATGTTGGGCCGATGCGACAGTTCGAGCAGGTATTCCAGTTGGTCGGCCATCACCGCGCGGCCGCCGTATTCGCGGCGCAGGCACGATTCCGAGAGCACGGCGTGGAATCGCGGTGCATCGGGGCCGGTGAGGACGTCCTGGCGAGCCAGCCGCGCGCGTACCGAATCCTCCACGGTGATCGCACAGGGATCGATGGACAACGGTTGCGCGTCGTGCGGGGGTTCGTGCAGGGCCCGGATATAGGACTCGCATTGAATCAGTCCGGGCACGATCTCCGCCTCGGTGACCCGCAGCAGACTGGCATGCGCCTCGAGATCCACCAGTAGACGTAATTCCTCGAGATAGGCGCGGCGATGGCCGGTGTTCCAGAAACCGCGTTTGTGGTTGTCCCGGCGTAATGCCTCGAGGCTTTCCAAATAGCCGGGGTCGGTGAAACCCAGTGCGACCGCGAGTCGTTCGAGATCGCCGACGGTGATCGAGCTGGCGCCGTTGATCAACATCGCGATCCGGCTCTGACTGGTGTCGATGATCCGGGCGGCCTCCGCCTGATTCACCCCCGCCGCGCTGATCATGTGGTCGATCTCGCGGCCCAGCAGCAATTTTCGCGCGGTACGTAATCGGGCTCCCATGGGTGCCAGCGTATCGGCGCGACGCGCGGCCCGGGAGGTCGACGAAACGAGGCACTGCTGCGTGATGATCATACGCCCGACGAAATCTCTTCCGCCCCAATCGCTTTCCTTCGCGTGATTATCACGCTAGCGTGTATCACGTTCAGGCTATCACGGTTTCGGCACCAGTCGAATGCGGCCGGAGCCACTGCGACGAACGGATTCGCCGGAATGTCCGCCGGCTTCCGAATGCCGGACGTCGTCGTCCGAATTGCGGACGCAACGCCCGAATTCGACCGACTATTGGGAAATCTCACAACGTCGGACCCCTGTGGTTCGGATGTTTGGGCCAACCCGCGCCGACTGCTCGTAATCGCCGCGCGTCACCGATACCTTCGTCAGTGCGATGGGGATCGGGCGCACGGAAGGAGCGCGATGCCGGCCTACGACTCCTGGGATGCGGAATCCGCGGAGGGCGATGGATTCGATTCCGGAAATGCCAGGAGTGCAACGCATTCCGATCCCGCGATAGTCATGCGGATGGGATTCGAACTGGCGCTCATCCTGCTCGGCGATGCGCCCACCGGGGCGACGCGCGCGCTGCGGCGACTGGAATACGCCGCGGCGGTGTGGGCGCGTGACGGAATTCCGATCGATATGGTGCAGCACGCGATTCACGACGGGGTGAAACTGACCCTGAACCGCATCGACCCGGCCGGCGGCACCGGAACCACCGATCCGGTGGCCGATCGCAGCTTCCTGGTCGACATGCTGGACCTGCTGACCTGCACCGTCTCCCGCGCCTACGTGGCGGAAATTCGCAATCACCCCGCGCGCTGACCGCCGGTGCGGTGCCGGTAGGGCCTCATGC
>NZ_CAWMPM010000065.1:0-4250 GCF_963869435.1 Nocardia violaceofusca NBRC 14427 | reverse complement strand
CAGGTGCGGGGGGCGCCGGCGCCGGAGCCGGGGCGGGCGCCGGGGTGGGGGCGGTCCTCGGCGCGGAGTTGGATGCGTTCGGCTTGGCCGGAGCCGGAGTGGCCGGCGCGCTGGGGGCGGCGGTCGGCGCGGACGCGGCGGGACTGCTGTTACCTGTCTCACCCGGCGATTCCGGTGTGTAGTCGGCGAGGAACTCATGCCAGCTCTCATCGACCGACGACGGATCTTGCTTGTACTTCTGGTACATCTCGTCGACGAGCCACTGGTTCTGTCCGAACTGGGATGTTGAGCTGCTCACAGCAGGTGTTCGCCTCATTTCGTTCTTCGCGCTGCGACGTTTGTGACGTGCCCGGCACGGGTCGATCGGCACGATGTGCGCCGATGCGCCCTTTCTGAGGATAGGCCCAGCCGTGACAGCGTGCCCCAGCGCGGCCATGCACAGGCGCACCGCAGCGCCACTGTCCGGTTAACGACCCCCGGACAGACCCAGCCTCATAGGTGACGACTCGTCCCGTGTCGAGAATATTCCTTCGTCGGAATCGGCTGCCTCCCAGAGTCGGTTATAGATTCCGCGCTCCGCCAGTAATTGCGCGTGCGCGCCGAATTCCACGATCCGCCCGTGCGCGACGACCGCGATCCGATCGGCGCGCGCGGCGGTCGCCAAACGATGCGCGACGATCACCGTGGTGCGCCCGCGTGCCAGCGATCTGCTCGCTACCAGCACCTTCTCCTCGTTGGCCGGATCGAGGACCGCGGTGGCCTCGTCGAGCAACAGCAGATCCGGATCGACCAGTTCCGCACGCGCCAGCGCGATCAGCTGGCGCTGGCCCGCCGAGAGCCCGCGCCCGCCCTCACCGATCGGCTGGGTCATACCCCGCGGCAGTGTCTCGATCATCTCGAGCGCGCCGACCGCCGCGGCGGCCCGGGCGATGTCCGCCGATGTGGCACAAGGTTTCCCGAATGCAATGTTGCTGGCGACGTCGCCGGTGAACAGGTGAGCTTCCTGAGGAACCACACCGAGCCGGGCACGGAACTGCGCGAGCCGGTAGTCCCGGATATCGATCTCGTCGACGCGAATGGATCCGGAGTGGGCCGCCGCAGCGGCTCCGTCTCCGTTCGGATGCGAGCGAGGAAGGTCGTAGAGACGCGCCAGCAGTTTGACCACCGTCGACTTGCCCGCCCCGGTCTCACCCACCAGCGCGAGGGTCGAGCCGGCCGGAATGTGCAGGGAAACATCTTCCAGCGCGGGTGTTCTGGCGTCGGGATAGCGGAAAGTGACGCCGTCGAAGCGCACCTCACCGCGCAGCCCGCCCGCGATCTCGACCGCGTCGGCCGGATCGGGAGCGATCGAGGACGGGGTGTGCAGCAGTGTTTCGATGCGCCGCAACCCGACCCGGGCCTGCTGATAGCCGTCGAAGACCTGGGAAAGCTGGGTGATCGGCCCGAACAGCAGGCTCAGGTAGAGCACGAAGGCGACCAGGGTGCCGGCGGTCGTGGTGCCGTGTGCCACCTCACGGGCACCCAGGTACACCACCGCCGCCTGCGCCAGATCCGCCCAGGCCAGCACGAACGCGAAATACAGCGCGATGGCGCGCTGGGCCCGCAACCGGGCCCGGCGGTACCGATCGGAGTAGTCGGTGAACCGGCGGGCGGCCTCGGCCTCGTGGCGGTAGGCCTGGGTCGCGCGCAGGCCCGCCACGTTCTCCTGGAAGTCGGCGTTGACCGTGGCCACCCGTTCCCGCGAGGCCGAATACGCCGACGCCGAGACACGGCGGAAGAACAGGGTCGCCACGAGCAGTGGCGGCAGCGCCACGAAGACCACCACGGCCAGGGCGGCGTCGATCACCAGGAGCGCGATCACGATGCCCGCGACCGTGACCAGGCTGATGAGGGCGGTGCTCAGCCCGGTCTGCAGGAAGGTCGACAGCGCGTCGATATCGGTCGTCATCCGCGTCATGATCCGGCCGGACAGTTCGCGCTCGTAATAGTCCAGGCCGAGTCGTTGCAGGTGGGCATAGCTGCGCACCCGCAGCCCGTACAGCACCCGCTCGCCGCCGCGTGCGGAGAGCCGGGTTCCCACCGCCTCGTCCACCCAGCTCAGGAGCACCAAACCCACCCCGGCGAGGGCCGCGACCGCCAGCACGGCGCCGCGATGCTGTCCGACGCCGTCGTCGAGCGCGAATCGGGTGAGCGCGGGGAACGCCACCGAGATGCCCGCGTCCACGGCCAGCAGCGCGATCACGGCCGCCAGCAGCCAGCGCACCGGCCGCAGCAATCGCACCAGCCGGAATTTGGGGTCCGGCTGTTCCAGTTCGCGATCGTCGAGTTCCGGTTGTTCGGTCGCCGGGGACAGACTCGCGAGGGCGGCCCGCATCTCGGGCGGCGCATCCGGTTCGGGGTCCGAATCAGCCACGGCGACAACGTCTTCGGAATGCGGCGTCGCGGCGGGATGCGCGGGCCGGTCCGGGCGCTGCGTACCGCTGGCGCCCGACGTAGGGGCAGGTGTGACCGAGGGCGGGCCGGAGAGACCCACGCCGTCGTGCGCAGGCAGCTCGACAGCGGGTGCGAAGATGGCGCCGTCGGCGTGGGCCGAGGCGTATTCGGTGCGGTCCGAGGCGGTCGACGCCCCAGGGCCGGGCTCGACCACGTCGCCGGGTTCGACCTCGACGTTGTCGCTCCGATCCGCCGTACGTCCGCCCGGTGCGGGCAGGCGGATGACGCGATCCGCGTGGGCCAGGGTCGATTCGCGGTGCGCGAGGATCAGCGTGGTGCGGCCGTGGGCGGGCAGCGCGTCGAAGATCGCGGCCTCGGTGACGGCGTCCACCGCGGAGGTGGCGTCGTCCAGGACGAGGATGCGCGGGTCGGCGAGCAGGGCGCGCGCCAGGGCCAGGCGTTGCCGCTGGCCGCCCGAGAGCGTGAGGCCGCGCTCGCCGACGACGGTGTCGTAGCCGTCCGGCAGCGCGCGGATGAATTCGTCGGCCGCGGCCATCCGCGCGGCCGTCCGGATCTCCTCGGGATCGGCATCCGGTTTACCGAGTGCGATATTGGCGGAGATGGTGTCGGAGAACAGGAACGGCTCGTCGAAGACGACGCCGATCGCGGCGCGTAGATCGGCGGCCCGCACCCGCGCGATATCGATCCCGGCGGTCTCCGGATCCTGGTCCGGTCCGGCCCCGAAGAGGCTGATCCGGCCCGCCTCGGGCGTATGGAAGCGCGGCAACAGCAGTGTCAGCGTCGATTTCCCGGAACCGGCAGGTCCGATCACCGCCACCGTCTCGCCGGGACGCACGGTGAGATCGAGATCGTGCAGGACCGGGCGGCCGGGCTCGAATCCGAAGGTGAGGCCCCGGATGTGCAGGCCGAGCGGACCCTCCGGCAGCGGTTGCGGGTCGCGTGGGTCGATGCTCTCCGGCGCCTCGTCGACGACCTGATAGACGCGTTCGGCCGCGGCCCGGGTCAGCTGTGCCATGACCAGGACGTTCGACAGGATGCGGGTGCTCGACGCCATCATGGTCACGTAGGTCGCGAAGGCCAGGAAGGTGCCGACGCCGATCGCCGCGTGCAGCGCCAGCGTGCCGCCGAGCGCGATCACGATCACCAGCCCGGCCTGAGGAATCGCCGACACCGTCGGCGCGAACCGGGAGTCGATGCGGGCCGCGCGCATCCGGTGGGCGTAGAGCCGCCGCCCGTGCTCCTCCAGAATCCGCACCATTCGCGATTCCTGGCCGAAGCCCTTCACCACCCGGACGCCGGTGACGGTCTCCTCGACGTGCTGGGCCAGATCGGCCGCGCGCTGCTGCGCCGACCAGGTGGCGGCGTGCAGCCGCGGCCGCACCCGGTACACCACCAGCGCCAGCACCGGCACGGTCAGCAGCGACACCAGGGCCAGCGGTGGCGACAGCACCAGCATGGCCACCGCGGCGAAGGCGAAGATCAGCAGCGACGCCGCGGACAGCGGCGCCATCGCGAGCAGTCCCTGCACCAATTGCAGATCGCTGATCGATCGCGACACCACCTGGCCCGTGCGCAACCGGTCCTGCCGCGGCCCGTCGTAGCGGTGCAGTGCGGTGAGCAGGTCCACCCGCACCTCGTGTTGTACGTCCAGCGCCAGCCGTCCCGCGAGCCACCGCCGTCCGTAGGTCGCGGCGAATCGGGCCACCGCCAGCGCGACCAGTATCCCGGCGATCGGCGCGAGCGCCCCGACCTCGCCGAGCCGGGCGCGGTCCAACGCCGCCTTGGCCGCCAGCGGT
>NZ_CAWMPM010000064.1:0-5314 GCF_963869435.1 Nocardia violaceofusca NBRC 14427 | reverse complement strand
TCGCGAATGTATGTTCCGGCGGTGTCCTACTCTCCCACACCCTGGCGAGTGCAGTACCATCGGCGCAGGTGGCCTTAGCTTCCGGGTTCGGAATGGGACCGGGCGTTTCCCCACCGCTATAGCCGCCGTAACTCTATGAAACTATCCACAGAGAGCCGAACACCCCGGTACCGGGACATTCGTCTTCCTGTATCTGTGTGTTGTTTCAGATACCGCACAGTGGACGCGTAGCAGCTTTGTTGGTAAGTCCTCGGCCTATTAGTACCAGTCACCTCCATGCGTTACCGCACTTCCAGTTCTGGCCTATCAACCCAATGGTCTGTTGGGGGCCTTACCCCCTTAAAGGGGTGAGAAACCTCATCTTGGAACAGGCTTCCCGCTTAGATGCTTTCAGCGGTTATCCCTTCCGAACGTGGCCAACCAGCCGTGCCCCTGGCGGGACAACTGGCACACCAGAGGTTCGTCCGTCCCGGTCCTCTCGTACTAGGGACAGCCTTCCTCAAGTTTCTAACGCGCGCGGCGGATAGAGACCGAACTGTCTCACGACGTTCTAAACCCAGCTCGCGTGCCGCTTTAATGGGCGAACAGCCCAACCCTTGGGACCTACTCCAGCCCCAGGATGCGACGAGCCGACATCGAGGTGCCAAACCATCCCGTCGATATGGACTCTTGGGGAAGATCAGCCTGTTATCCCCGGGGTACCTTTTATCCGTTGAGCGACACCGCTTCCACATGCCGGTGCCGGATCACTAGTCCCGACTTTCGTCCCTGCTCGACCTGTCAGTCTCACAGTCAAGCTCCCTTGTGCACTTACACTCAACACCTGATTGCCAACCAGGCTGAGGGAACCTTTGGGCGCCTCCGTTACATTTTAGGAGGCAACCGCCCCAGTTAAACTACCCACCAGGCACTGTCCCTGAACCAGATCATGGCCCGAGGTTAGAGGTCCAATACGACCAGAGTGGTATTTCAACGACGACTCCACGAACACTGGCGTGCCCGCTTCACAGTCTCCCACCTATCCTACACAAACCGTACCGAACACCAATACCAAGCTATAGTGAAGGTCCCGGGGTCTTTTCGTCCTGCCGCGCGTAACGAGCATCTTTACTCGTAATGCAATTTCGCCGAGTCTGTGGTGGAGACAGCAGAGAAGTCGTTACGCCATTCGTGCAGGTCGGAACTTACCCGACAAGGAATTTCGCTACCTTAGGATGGTTATAGTTACCACCGCCGTTTACCGGGGCTTAAATTCTCAGCTTCGCACATTACTGCGCTAACCGGTCCTCTTAACCTTCCGGCACCGGGCAGGCGTCAGTCCGTATACATCGTCTTACGACTTCGCACGGACCTGTGTTTTTAGTAAACAGTCGCTTCTCTCTGGTCTCTGCGACCCAACCCAGCTCCGAGTGCAAGACTCATCACCAGATCGGGCCCTCCTTCTCCCGAAGTTACGGAGGTATTTTGCCGAGTTCCTTCACCACAGTTATCTCGATCGCCTTAGTATTCTCTACCTGACCACCTGTGTCGGTTTGGGGTACGGGCCGTGTACCAACTCACTAGAGGCTTTTCTCGGCAGCATAGGATCACTGAATTCACCTCAACCGGCTACGCATCACCTCTCAGGCACATGCTGTGCGGATTTGCCTACACAACGCCCTACAGGCTTACACCCGGTAATCCACCACCGGGCCCAGCTACCTTCCTGCGTCACCCCATCGCTTGACTACTACAGCCAGGGTCGTGCGCAGCCACATCCGGCCTCCCGAAGGAGGTCCATCCGCTTTTGGGCACTTAGCACAACTGATTCGCCATTGGGCGCGGATACACGGGTACGGGAATATCAACCCGTTGTCCATCGACTACGCCTGTCGGCCTCGCCTTAGGTCCCGACTCACCCTGGGCGGATTAACCTGGCCCAGGAACCCTTGGTCATTCGGCGGACGAGTTTCTCACTCGTCTTTCGCTACTCATGCCTGCATTCTCACTCGCGCAGCCTCCACAACTAGGTCACCCCGCTGCTTCCCTGGCTACACGACGCTCCCCTACCCACCCAGTCGACTGGCCCGAAGGCGATCTGTATGACTGAGTGCCGCGGCTTCGGCGGTGTACTTGAGCCCCGCTACATTATCGGCGCAGGATCACTTGACCAGTGAGCTATTACGCACTCTTTCAAGGGTGGCTGCTTCTAAGCCAACCTCCTGGTTGTCTCAGCGACCCCACATCCTTTTCCACTTAGTACACGCTTAGGGGCCTTAGCCGGCGATCTGGGCTGTTTCCCTCTCGACTACGAAGCTTATCCCCCGCAGTCTCACTGCCGCGCTCTCACACACCGGCATTCGGAGTTTGGCTGACTTCGGTAAGCTTGTGGGCCCCCTAGGCCATCCAGTAGCTCTACCTCCAGTGTGAAACACGCGACGCTGCACCTAAATGCATTTCGGGGAGAACCAGCTATCACGGAGTTTGATTGGCCTTTCACCCCTACCCACAGCTCATCCCCTCAGTTTTCAACCTAAGTGGGTTCGGGCCTCCACGACGTCTTACCGTCGCTTCACCCTGGCCATGGGTAGATCACTCCGCTTCGGGTCCATGACATGCGACTCAAACGCCCTATTCGGACTCGCTTTCGCTACGGCTACCCCACACGGGTTAACCTCGCCACACACCGATGACTCGCAGGCTCATTCTTCAAAAGGCACGCCATCACCCCACGACCGAAATCGAAGGCTCTGACGGATTGTAAGCGCACGGTTTCAGGTACTATTTCACTCCCCTCCCGGGGTACTTTTCACCTTTCCCTCACGGTACTAGTCCGCTATCGGTCACCAGGGAGTATTCAGGCTTACCGGGTGGTCCCGGCAGATTCACAGCAGATTTCACGGGCCCGCTGCTACTCGGGTGCCCACTACAACAGAGAACACGTTTTCGTCTACCGGACTCTCACCGTCTACGGTTGGCCGTCCCAGACCAATTCGACTAACGCGATCTTTTCTGACTGTCGCCCAGATCGGCAGATCTGAGAAAGCAGGTCCCACAACCCCGGCTATGCAACGACTGCCGTCTATCACACACAACCGGTTTAGCCTCTTCCGCTTTCGCTCGCCACTACTCACGGAATCACTATTGTTTTCTCTTCCTGTGGGTACTGAGATGTTTCACTTCCCCACGTTCCCTCCACACACCCTATATATTCAGATGCGGGTAACACGACATCACTCGTGCTGGGTTTCCCCATTCGGAAATCCTCGGATCTCAGCTCGGTTGACAGCTCCCCGAGGCTTATCGCAGCCTCCTACGTCCTTCATCGGCTCCTGGTGCCAAGGCATCCACCGTACGCTCTTACACACTTACTAACAAAGATGCTCGCGTCCACTGTGCAGTTCTCAAACAACACACAAGACCCTCTCACCACTGCGGCACCAGCCGGGAAGAAACCCGCGGTATGACACGCGGAGAAAATCTTGTCGTATCTTTTGCCTGGAAAGAACGTCTGTTCTTTCAGGACCCAACAGTGTGTCGATATATTCACCGCGGTCCCGGACAGAGCCGGCACCTTGGTGCGATGAAGCTTGTCAGCGTTCCACCCATGAGCTCCGCAGTTCCACGTTCGGGAACATAAGCGGCTCTGGCACTCTCGGGTTCGACTCTTCGAACCGAGCAGTGCAGATGCTCCTTAGAAAGGAGGTGATCCAGCCGCACCTTCCGGTACGGCTACCTTGTTACGACTTCGTCCCAATCGCCGATCCCACCTTCGACGGCTCCCTCCACAAGGGTTAGGCCACCGGCTTCGGGTGTTACCGACTTTCATGACGTGACGGGCGGTGTGTACAAGGCCCGGGAACGTATTCACCGCAGCGTTGCTGATCTGCGATTACTAGCGACTCCAACTTCACGGGGTCGAGTTGCAGACCCCGATCCGAACTGAGACCGGCTTTAAGGGATTCGCTCCACCTCACGGTATCGCAGCCCTCTGTACCGGCCATTGTAGCATGTGTGAAGCCCTGGACATAAGGGGCATGATGACTTGACGTCGTCCCCACCTTCCTCCGAGTTGACCCCGGCAGTCTCCTGCGAGTCCCCGCCATTACGCGCTGGCAACACAGGACAAGGGTTGCGCTCGTTGCGGGACTTAACCCAACATCTCACGACACGAGCTGACGACAGCCATGCACCACCTGTACACCAACCACAAGGGGGGCCGTATCTCTACGGCTTTCTGGTGTATGTCAAACCCAGGTAAGGTTCTTCGCGTTGCATCGAATTAATCCACATGCTCCGCCGCTTGTGCGGGCCCCCGTCAATTCCTTTGAGTTTTAGCCTTGCGGCCGTACTCCCCAGGCGGGGCGCTTAATGCGTTAGCTACGGCACGGATCCCGTGGAAGGAAACCCACACCTAGCGCCCACCGTTTACGGCGTGGACTACCAGGGTATCTAATCCTGTTCGCTACCCACGCTTTCGCTTCTCAGCGTCAGTTACTGCCCAGAGACCCGCCTTCGCCACCGGTGTTCCTCCTGATATCTGCGCATTTCACCGCTACACCAGGAATTCCAGTCTCCCCTGCAGTACTCTAGTCCGCCCGTATCGACCGCAAGCGTGCAGTTGAGCTGCACGTTTTCACGATCGACGCGACGAACCGCCTACAAGCTCTTTACGCCCAGTAATTCCGGACAACGCTCGCACCCTACGTATTACCGCGGCTGCTGGCACGTAGTTGGCCGGTGCTTCTTCTACAGGTACCGTCACTTGCGCTTCGTCCCTGTCGAAAGAGGTTTACAACCCGAAGGCCGTCATCCCTCACGCGGCGTCGCTGCATCAGGCTTTCGCCCATTGTGCAATATTCCCCACTGCTGCCTCCCGTAGGAGTCTGGGCCGTGTCTCAGTCCCAGTGTGGCCGGTCGCCCTCTCAGGCCGGCTACCCGTCGTCGCCTTGGTAGGCCATTACCCCACCAACAAGCTGATAGGCCGCGGGCCCATCTCGCACCGATAAATCTTTCCACCACCAACCATGCGACCGGTGGTCATATCCGGTATTAGACCCAGTTTCCCAGGCTTATCCCAGAGTGCGAGGCAGATCACCCACGTGTTACTCACCCGTTCGCCGCTCGTGTACCCCGAAGGGCCTTACCGCTCGACTTGCATGTGTTAAGCACGCCGCCAGCGTTCGTCCTGAGCCAGGATCAAACTCTCCGTTGAAGACTCTCGATCAACCGCCGAAGCAGCAAATCAGAAGTATCTCGAACCAGAGTCCGAAAACCTAACTTAAACGCCAGCCGGAAAATAGCTGACTAAAAAATGTCCGACCCTCACACGGGG
>NZ_CAWMPM010000063.1:0-6098 GCF_963869435.1 Nocardia violaceofusca NBRC 14427 | reverse complement strand
CCGAACAACTTCCCGCCTACATGATCCCGGCGGCGGTGATGGAGGTAGCGGCGCTGCCACTGACGGTCAACGGCAAGCTCGACACCCGCGCCCTACCGGCACCGGAGTACACCGCCGGCGGGTATCGCGCCCCGAGTACCCCTGTCGAGGAAGTCCTCACCGCCATCTACGCCCACACACTCGGACTCGACCGCGTCGGCATCGATGACTCCTTCTTCGACCTCGGCGGAGATTCGCTGTCGGCGATGCGCCTGATTGCCGCGATCAACACGACCCTCGACACCGACCTGTCCGTGCGCACCGTGTTCGACACACCCACCGTCGCCCGGCTGGCATCCGGGATCGATAGTGCGGGTACGAGCCGACTCCCACGACTGACACCGGTCGAGCGGCCCGCGGTGATTCCGTTGTCGTATGCGCAGCAACGACTCTGGTTCATCGACCAACTCCAAGGACCCTCCCCGGTCTACAACATGCCGATCGCCTTCCGGATCAACGGACCACTGGATACCGAAGCGCTAGCCGCCGCCCTCGACGACGTCCTCGCACGCCACGAATCACTCCGCACCATCTTCCCCGACACCGACGGCGTGCCCTTCCAACACGTACTGCCCGCACAAGCAGGAATGTGGCGACGCCACGGCCCGGCAGTCGTATCGCTGCCCGAACAAGACCTGACCGACACCTTGGCAGAACTGGCCCGGTACCGGTTCGACCTGTCGACCGAGATCCCCATCCGCGCCCAGATCTACTCGGTGGGACCCGAACAGTATGTCGTGGGGATCGTGTTGCACCACATCGCTTTCGACGGATGGTCACCAATCCCCATGGCCCGCGACGTGAGCGAAGCGTACCGAGCGCGCCGACACGACCACCCTCCGGACTGGACGCCGCTACCGGTGCAGTACGTGGATTACGCACTCTGGCAACGCATCCAACTCGGCGAACTACACGACCCCCACAGCCGCATCACCACCGAACTGGAGTACTGGGAACAGACCTTGGCCGGGATGCCCGAACACCTCGACCTCCCCACCGACCGACCCTACCCAGCAACAACCGACCAACACGGCGCCAGCGTCACCATCGACTGGCCCGCCGAACTACAACACCACATCGCCGAGGTCGCACGCGACCACAACGCAACAAGTTTCATGGTCATCCAGACCGCCCTGACGGTGCTGTTGTCGAGGATCAGCGCCAACCCCGATGTGGCGGTCGGATTCGCCGTCGCCGGCCGCGACGATCCCGCTCTCGACGAGTTGGTCGGCTTCTTCGTCAACACCTTGGTACTGCGGGTCGATCTGGCCGGCGACCCCACCTTCACCGACCTACTCGCCCAGGTCCGCACGCGCAGCCTCGAAGCATTCGAACACCAACACGTGCCCTTCGAAGTGCTGGTCGAACGACTCAACCCAGCCAGATCACTGACACACCACCCACTGATCCAAGTACTGCTCGCCTGGCAGAACTTCGCCGGAAACAACGACCCGGCCGCCGGTTTGGCATTGGAAGATCTCGACGTCACCTCCCTGCCGCTGGACACCCACAGCGCCCGCACGGACATAGCGTTTTCCCTCGGCGAACGCTTCACCGACACCGGCGAACCCGCCGGACTCACCGGCGCAGTCGAATTCCGCACCGACATCTTCGACACCACCACCATCAACACACTCATCCAACGGCTGGAACGAGTACTGGTAGCGATCACGACAGACCCCGAACAAACCCTGTCATCAGTGGACCTGCTCGACGAATCCGAACACACCCGTATAGACAAGTTCGGCAACCGGGCGGTATTGCACACGGGCCGGCCATCGTCCCTATCGGTTCCGGCATTGTTCGCGGCCAAAGTGGCCCGCACGCCGGATGCGGTGGCGCTGAGCTGTGGTGATCGTTCATCCAGTTACCGGCAGCTGGAGCAAGCGGCAAACCGGTTGGCACACCTGCTGACCGACCGCGGTGTGGGCCCCGGATGCGTGGTCGGGTTGCTGATGCAACGCTCCGCACAAGCGATCACCGCGATAGCGGCAGTGCTCGAAACCGGAGCCGCCTACCTACCCATCGATCCCGAACACCCCAGGGCACGAATCGAATTCATGCTCACCGACGCCACACCCTCAGCCGTGATCACCACCGCCGATCTGGCCGGACGACTCGACGGTATCGACATACCGATCATCGATGTCGACGACGCTGCTGTCGACACTCAACCCAGCACGCCGCTACCCGCGCCCAGCCCGGACAACATCGCCTACCTCATCTATACCTCCGGCACCACCGGGACCCCCAAAGGCGTGGCCACGACCCACCACAACATCACCCAGCTACTGGCGTTCCTCGACACCGGCGCCACGCCTGCGCCGGAACAGGTATGGGCGCAATGTCATTCACTAGCCTTCGACGTCTCCGTCTGGGAAATCTGGAGCCCATTGCTCCACGGCGGACGACTGGTGGTGATCCCCGACTCGATCACCCGCTCCCCCAACGACTTTCATGATGTTCTCGCCGCCGAACACGTCACCGTCCTGACCCAAACACCCACCGCGGCGGCGATGCTGACACCACAAGGGCTGGAATCGGTCACCCTGATACTCGGCGGCGAATTCTGCCCCGCCCAGGTCATCGACGAGTGGGCGCCCACGCACACGGTCCTCAACGGCTACGGACCCACCGAAACCACCATGTGCGTCACCCTCACCACCCCCTTGACACCCGGATCGGGGGCACCACCGATCGGGGCACCGATGCCCACAGCAGCACTGTTTGTGCTGGATGAATGGCTCCGGCCGGTACCGATCGGAGTGCCCGGTGAACTCTATGTCGCCGGCGCCGGAGTCAGCTGCGGATATTGGCGTCGCACCGCGTTGACCGCATCGCGGTTCGTGGCCTGCCCCTTCGGAGGAACCGGCACACGCATGTACCGCACGGGCGACCTGGTCCGCTGGGCCAACGACGGCCAACTCCACTACGTCGCACGCGCCGACGAACAAGTCAAAATCCGCGGCTACCGCATCGAATGCGGCGAAATCCGAACCGCCCTCACCCAACTCGACGGCATCGAACAAGCAGCCGTCATCACCCGCGAAGACCAACCCGGAAACAAACGCCTCGTCGCCTACATCACCGGCACCGCAAACCCGAACGAGATACGCACCCAACTCGCCGAACACCTCCCCGCCTACATGATCCCGGCGGCGGTGATGGAGGTAGCGGCGCTGCCACTGACGGTCAACGGCAAGCTCGACACCCGCGCCCTACCGGCACCCGAATACACCACCAGCCACTACCGCGCACCCACCACGCCCGTCGAGGAAATCCTCACCACGATCTACGCTCGAATACTCGGACTGGACCATATCGGCATCGACGACTCCTTCTTCGACCTCGGCGGAGATTCGCTGTCGGCGATGCGCCTGATCGCCGCGATCAACACGACCCTTGACACCGACCTGTCCGTACGCACCGTCTTCGACACACCCACCGTCGCCCACCTGGCCCCCCGAATCGACACTGCGGGCTCGAGCCGACTCCCACGACTCACACCAGTGGAACGACCCGACGCGATCCCGTTGTCGTATGCCCAGCAACGACTCTGGTTCATCGACCAACTCCAAGGACCCTCCCCGGTCTACAACGTGGCGGCGGCGTTGCGGCTGAGCGGTGGGCTCGATGTCGACGCTCTGGGTGCGGCGCTGGCCGATGTGGTGGGCCGTCACGAAAGCCTGCGCACGGTGTTCCGCGCGACCGAGGGAACACCCCGGCAGGTGGTTGTCCCCATTGAGCGGGTCATTTTCGGGTGCGACGTCGTCGATGCGACCGGATGGTCGCACACCCGGCTCGACGCCGCCGTGAACGAGGCAGCGCGCTACCTGTTCGACCTGGCGGCCGAGATTCCGTTGCGGGCAAGGCTTTTCGCTGTTTCGGATCAGGAACACGTGCTGGTGATCGTGATGCACCATATCGCCGCGGATGGCTGGTCGCTGCGGCCGCTGGCAGCGGATTTGAGTGTGGCCTACGCCAGCCGCTGCGCGGGACGGGCGCCGGGTTGGGCACCGTTGGCGGTGCAGTACGTGGATTACGCACTCTGGCAACGCACCCAACTCGGCGAACTACACGACCCCCACAGCCGCATCACCACCGAGCTGGAGTACTGGGAACAGACCTTGGCCGGGATGCCCGAACACCTCGACCTCCCCACCGACCGACCTTACCCAGCAACCACCGACCAACACGGCGCCCGCGTCGTCATCGACTGGCCCGCCGAACTGCAGCAACACCTCACTCGGACAGCGCGCGAACACAACGCCACCAACTTCATGGTGATCCAAGCCGCCCTGACGATCCTGTTGTCGAAGATCAGCGCCAACCCCGACGTGGCGGTCGGATTCGCCGTCGCCGGCCGTGGCGACCCCGCTCTCGACGAACTGGTCGGCTTCTTCGTCAACACCCTCGTACTACGAGTCGATCTCAGCGGCGACCCCACCCTCACCGACCTCCTCACCCAGGTCCGCACGCGCAGCCTCGAAGCATTCGAACACCAACACGTGCCCTTCGAAGTGCTGGTCGAACGACTCAACCCAGCCAGATCGCTGACACATCACCCGCTGATCCAGGTGTTACTGGCGTGGCAGAACTTCGCCGGATACAACAACGAAGCCGAAGCCGGTTTGGCGCTGGGTGATCTCGACGTCACCTCCCTGCCGCTGGACACCCACAGCGCCCGCATGGACATCGCGTTTTCTCTCGGCGAACGCTTCACCGACACCGGCGAACCCGCCGGACTCACCGGCGCAGTCGAATTCCGCACCGACATCTTCGACACCACCACCATCAACACACTCATCCAACGGTTGGAACGAGTACTGATGGCGATAACCACCAACCCCGAACAAACCCTGTCATCGGTGGACCTGCTCGACGAATCCGAACACACCCGGCTGGACGAGATCGGCAACCGCGCGGTACTGCACACGCACACCCCCTCAGCGATGTCGGTGCCGGCACTGTTCGCCGAACAAGTCGCCCGCACCCCCGACGCAACGGCACTCACCTGCGGCGAGAACTCCTGGACCTACCAGCAACTCGACCGGACCGCGAACCGGCTCGCGCACTTGCTGACCGGCCACGGTGTCGGTCCCGGATGCGTGGTCGGGATACTGATGGAACGCTCGGCAGAAGCGATCACCGCACTCACCGCGGTACTCGAAACCGGGGCGGCCTACCTACCCATCGATCCCGAACACCCCAGGGCACGAATCGAATTCATGCTCACCGACGCCACACCCGCAGCCGTGATCACCACCGCCGACCTGGCCGGACAACTCGACGGTTTCGACATACCGATCATCGACGTCGACGACGCTGCTGTCGACACTCAACCCAGCACCCCGCTACCCGCGCCCAGCCCGGACAACATCGCCTATTTCATCTACACCTCCGGCACCACCGGGACCCCCAAAGGCGTGGCCACCGCACACCACAACATCACCCAACTACTGACAAACCTGAACATCGGCCCCACTCCCGCGTCCGAACAGGTGTGGGCGCAGTGTCATTCGCTCGCCTTCGACGTCTCCGTATGGGAAGTCTGGGGCCCATTGCTCCACGGCGGACGACTGGTCGTCATCCCCGACGCGATCACCCGCTCCCCCAACGACTTTCACGACGTTCTCGCCGCCGAACACGTCACCGTCCTGACCCAAACGCCCACCGCCGCAGCAATGCTGACACCGCAAGGCTTGGAATCGGTCACCCTGATACTCGGCGGCGAACTCTGCCCCGCCCACATCGTCGACCAGTGGGCGCCCAGGCATACAGTCATCAACGGTTACGGGCCCACCGAAACCACCATGTGCGTCACCCTCACCACACCCCTGAGCGGCGGATCGGGAAAACCGCCGATCGGGGCAGCAGTACCAGAGGCAGCATTGTTCGTCCTCGACCGCCGGTTACAACCGGTGCCGATCGGCGTCACCGGCGAGTTGTACGTGGCAGGCGCCGGAGTCAGCTACGGGTATTGGCGCAGGCCCGCATTGACCGCATCACGGTTCGTGGCCTGCCCATACGCACCCGGGGCACGCATGTACCGCACCGGC
>NZ_CAWMPM010000062.1:0-7345 GCF_963869435.1 Nocardia violaceofusca NBRC 14427 | reverse complement strand
GGCGTGCCGCGGGTCTGCCCGCGACCGCCATCGATTTCGGCCTGTGGGAAGCGACCGGCCTGGGCGCACTGCTGTCGGACGGGGACGTCGCGCGGATTCGGCGGCAGGGGCTGCCCCCGCTGACCGCGGCCGAGGGGCTGGCGCTGTTCGATCTGGCGATCACCACCGACGCCGCGCAGGTGGTGGCGGCACGGATCGATACGGTGGCCCTCCGCGACCGCGGCGACGAACTTCCGGCACTGCTGCGCGACATCGCTCCTTCGTCCGCTCGCGACCGGGCCCCGGCCCGTCTCGCGGGTGGAGCCCCGGTGGATGAGCCGGCGGCACTCGACCTCGTTCGATCGGTGACCGCCGAGGTTCTCGGGCACACGTCGGCGGACGAGGTCGATCCGCGGCGCACGTTCCAGCAACTGGGTGTCGATTCGCTCGGCGGCGTCGAATTGCGCAAGAAGCTCGGTTCCGCGGTCGGCCTGCACCTTCCGGCCACCCTCGTCTTCGACTATCCGACCCCGCATGTCGTGGCCCGATTCCTCGCCGCGGAGCTGACCGGCGTCGTCGGCGTCGACGAGAGCGTGGCCGATCGCCCTCGCGCCGGCGACGATCCGATCGCGATCGTGGCGATGAGTTGCCGCTATCCCGGTGGGGTGTCCTCACCCGAGGATCTGTGGCGACTGGTGGCGGACGGCGTCGATACCAACGGCGACCTGCCGGTCGATCGCGGCTGGGATATCGAATCCCTCTACGACCCGGAGCCGGGCACGCCGGGCAAGACATACGCTCGCACCGGCGGATTCCTCTATACGGCAGCCGATTTCGATGCCGAGTTCTTCGGGATCAGTCCCAATGAAGCCAGGGCGATGGATCCGCAGCAGCGGTTGCTGCTCGAAACCTCGTGGGAGGCGCTGGAGCGCTCGGGTGTCGATATGGCCTCGCTCCGGGGCAGCTCCACCGGGGTGTTCGCCGGAATGTCGTTTCACGACTACCCCGGTAGTGCGAACTCGGGTTCCATCGCGTCCGGCCGGGTGTCGTATGTGTTCGGCTTCGAAGGCCCCGCCGTGACAGTCGATACGGCGTGTTCGTCGTCGCTGGTGGCGATGCATCTGGCCGCGCAGTCGCTGCGGTCGGGGGAGTGTGATCTGGCGTTGGCCGGTGGTGTGACGGTGATGGCGACACCGGAGACCTTCGTGGAGTTCAGTCGTCAGCGTGGGTTGTCGCCCGATGGCCGGTGTAGGTCGTTCGCGGATGCGGCCGATGGTGTGGGCTGGGCTGAGGGTGTGGGTGTGCTTGTGCTGGAGCGGCTGTCCGATGCGCAGCGCAACGGCCATCAGGTGCTGGCGCTCATCGCGGGTTCGGCGGTGAATCAGGATGGTGCGTCGAATGGTTTGACGGCGCCGAACGGTCCGTCGCAGCGGCGGGTGATCCGGCAGGCGTTGGCCAATGCGGGTCTGTCTCCGGTGGATGTGGATGCGGTAGAGGCGCACGGTACGGGTACGACGTTGGGTGATCCGATCGAGGCTCAGGCGTTGCTTGCCACTTACGGTCAGGATCGTGCTGCGGATCGGCCGTTGTGGTTGGGGTCGCTGAAATCCAATATCGGTCACGCTCAGGCTGCGGCGGGTGTGGGTGGTGTGATCAAGATGGTCATGGCGATGCGCCACGGCGTGCTGCCGAAGACGTTGCATGTGGATCGGCCGAGTACGAAGGTCGATTGGGCGCAAGGCAGTATCGAGTTGCTGACCGACCCGGTCGAGTGGCCGGAGGTGGGTCGCCCGCGTCGGGCGGGTGTGTCCTCGTTCGGGATCAGCGGCACCAACGCGCACCTCATTCTCGAACAGGCCCCGGACACCGGTTCGCGACCGGTAACGACGGTGCCGGCCGATGCCGTGCTGCCGTGGGTGCTGTCGGCGCGCACGGGTGTCGCGCTCGCCGACCAGGCCCGGCGGCTGGCATCACATCTCGCCGGCCGTGAACACGATCCGGCCGACATCGGCTTCTCCCTGGCGACGAGAGCGGTGTTCGACCATCGTGCGGTGGTCGTATCGGCCGAGCGCGACGCCCTGCGGGCCGGAATCCGAGCGCTGGGGCGCGGCGAGCCGGGGCCGAGTGTGGTGTCGGGCCGAGCGATGCCGGGGTCGACCGGCATGGTGTTCTCGGGGCAGGGGGCGCAGTGGGCCGGTATGGCCGCCGAACTGCACCGTGCCTACCCGATATTCGCCGAGCACTTCGACGCGATCCTGAGCGAGTTGGAACCGTCTCTGGGACAGCGTGTTTCGCTGCCCTACGCACTGACGGACGGGGACCTGGTCGACCACACCGTATTCGCGCAGGCGGGTCTGTTCGCGTTCGAGGTCGCGCTCTACCGGCTCCTGGAGTCGTGGGGTGTGCGTGCGGATGTGGTGGCCGGTCATTCGATCGGTGAGGTCGCCGCCGCGCATATCGCGGGTGTGTTGTCGCTCGAGGATGCTTGTGTGCTGGTGGCCGCGCGCGGTCGCCTGATGCAGGCGCTGCCCGCCGGTGGGGCGATGGTCGCGGTGGGTGCGTCGGAGGCCGATGTATTGCCGCTGCTGAGCGCGGAGGTGTCGATCGCCGCGGTGAACGGTCCTGCGTCGGTGGTGCTGTCCGGCGCCGAAGCCGCTGTCACCGCCGCGCTCGAGGCGGGCGCCGAGCGCGGATGGCGGACGAAACGGCTGCGCGTCTCCCATGCGTTCCATTCGTCGCTGATGGAACCCATGCTCGCCGAATTCGCTTCGGTGATAGCGGGTCTCACGTTCGCACGGCCCGCCGTCGCACTGGTGTCGACCGTGACCGGTAGGCAGGTCGTCGATGAGATGTGCGATCCGGCGTACTGGGTGGGGCAGGTTCGCGACGCGGTCCGATTCGCCGACGCGGTAACCGCGATGGCGGATATGGGAGTGTCCCGCTTCGCCGAAATCGGGCCGGACGCCGTGCTGTATCCGATGGTCGATCAGACTCTGGACGCACGAGCAGAACCCCACGCCCCGGCCGTGGTGGCGTTGGCGCATCGGGGCCGGGCCGATGCCACGAGCGTGATCGCCGGTGTGGCCGGGCTGTTCGTCACCGGCTCCGAGGTGAACTGGGCCAGGCTCTACGCCGGCACCGGAAGCCGGCGAATCGAGCTGCCCACCTACGCTTTTCAGCATCAGCGGTACTGGGTGAACGCCGGGTCCACTGCCGCCGACGGTGGTGCTCGGGCACTGGGATTCGTCGACACCGGACATCCCTTGCTGTCGGCGATGGTGTCGCAGCCCGACTCCGGCGCCGTGACCCTCAGCGGTCGTCTCTCGGTGCGGACCCAGCCGTGGCTGGCCGATCACCGGGTGCTGGATACGGTGCTGTTTCCCGGCACCGGATTCGTCGAACTCGCGCGGCACGCCGGCGAGCAGGTCGGCTGCCCGGCTCTCGACGAACTGGTGCTCCGGGCGCCCCTGGCGCTACCCGAGACCGGTGGCGTCGCGATCCGCGTGGCGGTCGGTGAACCGGACGAGACCGGACACCGCGCCGTGCGGATCTTCTCCTGCCCCGACGGGGAGGTCGATTCCGTACCCTCCTGGACGCTGCACGCCGAAGGTGTTGTCGCACAGGCCGAGACGGCGCCCGATTTCGACCTGATCTCTTGGCCCCCGGTGGGCACCACCGCCGTCGACATCGACGGTGTGTACGACGCACTCGATGCCCTGGGCTATCGATACGGGCCGGTATTCCAGGCATTGACCGCGGTCTGGCGCGGGGAGGACGGTGAAATCTACGCCGAGGTGGCGGTGCCGGAATCCGTGCGCGCCGACGCGGCCGGATTCGGGTTGCATCCCGCACTGCTCGATGCGGCGCTGCACGCCGTGCGTTCGGCATCGGATATGCCCACGACGGAGATCGCCCTGCCGTTCGAATGGTCGGGCGTCACCGTGTACGCGGGCGGGGGCGATTCGCTGCGGGTCCGGCTCACTCCGGAGGGTGACCACGGCGTCGCGTTGGACCTCGCCGATTCGACGGGTATGCCCGTGGCGTCGGTCCGGCACCTCGCGTCTCGGCCGATCGATCCGGCCCAGCTCACCGCCGGGGGAACCACCGGTCGGAATGCGTTGTTCGAGGTCGGGTGGACACCGGTGGCGCTCCCCGATGCCGAGGTGACCACGGCCCGATGGGCAGAGCTGGGCGACGACGTCCCCGGCCTCGTCGTGTGGGACTGCCCGACCGGTGACGATCCCAACGCCGTCCGTGCGGCGACGCATGAGGCGCTGCACGTCCTCCAGACGTGGACGACCGACTCCCGCTTCGCCGATTCGGTGCTGGTGGTCCGCACCGGCGGCGTGATATCGGTTGCGGGCGAGGCGATCACGAACCTCGCGGGCGCCGCGGTCGGCGGTCTGGTGCGTTCCGCGCAGACCGAACATCCGGGCCGGATCGTCCTGCTCGATACCGACTCCGGCGTGCCGGGCGGGGTCGTGGCCGCAGGCGAACCACAGATCGCCGTCCGCGCCGGACAGGCCTACGCCGGCCGCCTGACCCGAGTCACACCCGCGGCGGCGACTGTCCCGGACGACTCCTTCACCGCCGACGACACCGTTCTGGTCACGGGTGCGAGCGGGTACCTCGGCGGCCTGTTCGCCCGGCACCTGGTCACCGCGCGCGGTGTGCGCCGGCTGCTGCTGCTGAGCCGCCGAGGTGAATCCGCGCCCGGCGCAACGACATTGCGTGCCGAGCTGGAACACCTCGGGGCCCGAGTCGACTTCGCCGCCTGCGACGCCGCCGACCGCGAGGCACTGGCCGCGGCATTGTCCACGGTTCCGGCCGATCATCCGGTGACCGGCGTCTTCCATCTGGCCGGTGTGCTCGACGACGGTGCGATCGGTTCGCTCACCCCCGACCGGTTGGACGCGGTGCTGCGCCCCAAGGTCGACGCCGCCCTGCAGTTGCACGACCTGACCCGCGACCTCCCGCTGAAGGCGTTCGTCCTGTTCGGTTCGGTGGCAGGACCATTCGGCAATGCCGGGCAGGGGAACTACGCCGCGGCCAACGCCTGCCTGGATGCGCTGGCCGCGCAGCGGCGGGCATCCGGCCGGTGCGGGCAATCCCTCGCCTGGGGTCTGTGGGAGGCCGAGGGCGGTATGGCCGCCGAACTCGATGCCGCCGCACGGCAACGGATAGCTCGCTCCGGTGTGCTGCCGCTGGCGGCCGGACACGGCCTCGCCCTGTTCGATGCCGCCAGGCGCATCGATGCCGCGGCGCTGGTGCTGGCTCGGTTGGATCTGGATGCGTTGCGCGGTGCGGGAACTGTCGCACCGCTGTTCGCCGACCTGGTCCCGCAGCGACGCACCGCGGCGTCGGGTGCGGCCGCGGCACTGCGTGCCCGCGTGGCCGACACCCCGGACCACGAACGTCCCGCCGTCCTGGTGGAGATCGTGCGCGGGCAGGTGGCGGCGATTCTGGGCCACGCCCACGCGAATGCCGTGGATGTGGACAAGGCGTTCAACGAGCTGGGATTCGACTCGGTCACCGCCGTGGAGTTGCGCAACGTCCTGAAAACCGTCACGGGTCTGCCGCTGCCCGCGACCCTCGTTTTCGACTATCCGACGCCACAGGCACTCGCGGGCCATCTCGTGGAGATGCTCACCGATAACGACCCGACTGAACCGGACACGTTGCCGGAGAACGAGATTCGGCAGGCGCTTCGAACCATCCCGCTCTCCCGGCTCCGGGCGGCGGGGCTGCTGGACGCGCTCCTGGAGCTCGCGCGCGACGGTGACACACCGCGTGCTGAAACAGACGACACCGATCGAGGCGTCGGGGACGAGTCCATCGACGAATTGGACATCGACGACCTGATCGACCTGGCCTACAACGGCTCATCAGAGGACTGAGAATGACGAACCCCGATGACAAGACGCAGAAGCTGGCGCAGGCGCTGCGGGTCTCGCTCAAGGAAACGGAGCGATTGCGGGCGCGCAATCGCAAACTCGACGCGGCCCTCCGGGAGCCGATCGCGATCGTCGGAATGGCGTGCCGGTATCCGGGCGGGGTGGATTCGCCGGAGGATCTGTGGCGGCTGGTAGCCGAGGGCGGCGACGCCACCTCGCAGTTCCCGGTGAATCGCGGGTGGGACGTCGAGCGACTCTACGATCGGACCGGGGAAACGCCGGGCAGCACCTACACCCGCGAGGGTGGTTTCCTGCATTCGGCCGGTGAATTCGATCCCGCGTTCTTCGGCATCAGCCCCAACGAGGCCGCGATGATGGATCCGCAGCAGTTCTTGCTGTTGGAGACGTCGTGGGAAGCTCTGGAGCGCTCCGGTGTGGACACGGGGTCGCTGCGCGGCAGCGCGACCGGCGTCTTCACCGGCATGATGTATCACGACTATCCGGCCAACGCGAATGCGGGATCCATTGCGTCGGGCCGGGTGTCGTACGTGTTCGGCTTCGAGGGCCCCTCGGTCACGGTCGATACGGCGTGTTCGTCGTCGCTGGTCGCGATGCATCTGGCCGCGGGATCGCTGCGGTCCGGGGAATGCGATCTGGCGCTGGCCGGCGGTGTGACGCTGATGGCGACACCGGAGACCTTCGTGGAATTCAGCCGCCAGCGCGGCTTGGCTCCGGACGGCCGATGCAAGTCGTTCGCGGACGCGGCCGACGGTGTGGGCTGGTCCGAGGGCGTCGGAGTGCTCGTCCTGGAACGCCTTTCCGATGCGCAGCGCAACGGCCATCGAATTCTCGCGGTCATCGCCGGTTCGGCGGTGAATCAGGATGGTGCGTCCAATGGTTTGACGGCGCCGAACGGTCCGTCGCAGCGGCGGGTGATCCGGCAGGCCCTGGCCAATGCGGGGCTCTCCCCGACGGATGTGGATGCGGTCGAAGCACACGGCACCGGAACGACGCTGGGTGATCCGATCGAGGCCCAGGCGCTGCTCGCCACCTACGGTCAGGGCCGGGACGCCGGTAGCCCGCTCTGGTTGGGGTCGCTCAAGTCGAATATCGGTCACGCTCAAGCCGCTGCGGGTGTGGGTGGTGTGATCAAGATGGTCATGGCGATGCGCCACGGCGTGCTGCCGAAGACTCTGCATGTCGACCGTCCGAGTACGAAAGTCGATTGGGCGCAAGGCAATATCGGGTTGCTGACCGAGCCGGTGCCGTGGCCGGAGGTGGATCGGCCGCGTCGGGCGGGTGTGTCCTCGTTCGGGATCAGCGGCACCAACGCGCACGTGATCGTCGAACAAGCACCGGCGACCGACACGATGGCCGATCCGGTATCGAGGACCGCACCCGTGGGCGGGTTGCTGCCGTGGGTGATCTCGGCGCGCAGTGGTCCGGCACTCGTGGATCAGGCCACACGCCTT
>NZ_CAWMPM010000061.1:0-3490 GCF_963869435.1 Nocardia violaceofusca NBRC 14427 | reverse complement strand
TACGACGCTGGGTGATCCGATCGAGGCCCAGGCGCTGCTCGCCACCTACGGTCAGGCCGGGACGCCGGTAGCCCGCTCTGGTTGGGGTCGCTCAAGTCGAATATCGGTCACGCTCAAGCCGCTGCGGGTGTGGGTGGTGTGATCAAGATGGTCATGGCGATGCGCCACGGCGTGCTGCCGAAGACTCTGCATGTCGACCGTCCGAGT
Organism: Nocardia violaceofusca NBRC 14427; assembly: GCF_963869435.1. Taxonomy (NCBI): domain Bacteria; kingdom Bacillati; phylum Actinomycetota; class Actinomycetes; order Mycobacteriales; family Nocardiaceae; genus Nocardia; species Nocardia violaceofusca. The sequence continues at coordinate 3,283 of NZ_CAWMPM010000061.1, read as the reverse complement.
ACGAAAGTCGATTGGGCGCAAGGCAATATCGGGTTGCTGACCGAGCCGGTGCCGTGGCCGGAGGTGGATCGGCCGCGTCGGGCGGGTGTGTCCTCGTTCGGGATCAGCGGCACCAACGCGCACGTGATCGTCGAACAAGCACCGGCGACCGACACGATGGCCGATCCGGTATCGAGGACCGCACCCGTGGGCGGGTTGCTGCCGTGGGTGATCTCGGCGCGCAGTGGTCCGGCACTCGTGGATCAGGCCACACGCCTTGCGGCCCACATCGGAAATCCGGAATCGGCTGCGGAAGAACAGGATCCGCTCGATATCGGCGTGTCGCTGGCGTCCATGCGTGCGGTGTTCGAGCATCGTGCCGTCGTGCTGGCCGGCGATCGTGACGGTCTGCTCGCGGGTGTGCGTGCGGTGGCGGCGGGCGAGTCCGTGTCCGGTGTGGTGTCGGGTCGGGTGGTGCCGGGTTCGACGGGTGTGGTGTTCTCGGGTCAGGGTGCGCAGTGGGCGGGGATGGCTGCCGGGCTGCGCGTGTATCCGGTGTTCGCCGAGCACTTCGATGTGATCGTCGGCATGCTGGAACCGGCTCTGGGACAGTCTGTTTCGCTGGTGGAGGCGTTGGCGGACGAGGATCTGGTCGATTGGACGGTGTTCGCGCAGGCGGGGTTGTTCGCGTTCGAGGTGGCGTTGTATCGGCTGCTCGAATCGTGGGGATTCCGCGCGGATGTGGTGGCGGGTCATTCGATCGGTGAGGTCGCGGCCGCACACGTGGCGGGAGTCCTATCGCTGGCGGACGCGTGCGTGCTGGTCGCTGCGCGTGGTCGCCTGATGCAGGCGCTGCCCGCCGGTGGGGCGATGGTCGCGGTGGGTGCGTCCGAGACCGACGTGCTGACGCTGCTGAATTCCGGTGCGGTGCCGGCCGGTGCCGTGTCGATCGCTGCGGTGAACGGCCCGTCCTCGGTGGTGCTGTCCGGTGTCGAAGCCGATGTGCTGGCGGTGGCCGATATGTGCTCCGGGCGTGGTTGGCGGACGAAGCGATTGCGCGTCTCGCACGCGTTCCATTCGGCGTTGATGGAGCCGATGCTCACCGAGTTCGCCTCGGCGATAAGCACTGTGGTGTTCGAGCGGCCGCGCGTGGCTGTGATATCGACGGTGACCGGTGCCAGGGTGACCGATGAGATGTCGGTTCCGTCGTATTGGGTGAATCAGGTTCGGGATTCGGTGCGGTTCGCCGAGGCGGTGGCGGCGATGGCGGAGCTGGGGGTGTCCCGTTTCGCCGAGGTCGGGCCGGATGCGGTGCTGGCCCCCATGGTCACCCAGAGCCTGGAGGACACCCGTACCGGTGCACCGGCGGTAGTGGCATTGGCACGCCGCGACCGTACCGATGCCGCGACAGTGTCGGCCGGTGTCGCCGGGTTGTTCGTCACCGGCGCCGATGTCGACTGGACCGGTTGGTACACCGGGACCGGAGCTCGGCGCATCGACCTGCCCACCTACGCCTTCCGGCACGAACGCTTCTGGCTCGACGTGCGGCAGGTGCTGGCGCAATCGTGGCTGGGAGCCGAACTGGGCGGGGTCACCGCCGTCGGCCTCGACGCCGTGTCACATCCCCTGCTCGGCGCCGCCGTACCGCATCCGGAATCGGGCGGAGTGAGCTTCACCGGCCGCTGGACGGTGGATTCCGTCGAGTGGCTGGCCGACCACAGCGTATTCGGCGTGGTCCTGCTGCCCGGCACCGGATTCGTCGAACTCGCGGGTCACGTCGGCGGCCTGCTGGGCTGCGATGTGCTGGAAGAACTCGTCCTGCACACGCCGTTGACGCTGCCCGCCCAGGGCGGTGTGTCGGTGCAGGTGGTGGTGGCCGCCGCCGACGACACCGGCCGGCGGCGACTGAGTATTCATTCGCGGCCCACCACGGACGAACCGTGGGTGATTCATGCCGAAGGCACTCTCGCCACGGGCGGGGTCGTCCCCGATTTCGATCTCCGGTCGTGGCCGCCCAGCGGAGCGCAGCCGCTGGATATCGACGACGTCTACGACGAACTGCTCGACCTCGGCTACTGCTACGGGCCCGCGTTTCGAGGCCTGCGAGCGGCATGGCAACGTGGGAACGAACTGTTCGCCGAGGTCGCGCTGCCCGACTCCGCGGAGGCCGAAAGCTTCGGCATCCACCCGGCCCTGTTCGACGCCGCACTGCACGTGCGGATCGTGCACGGCCTGCGCAGCGAAGGGGGTACCTCCCCGGCGTTGCCGTTCACCTGGAACAACGTGGCGTTGCACGCGGCCGGGGCCGCGGTGGTGCGCGTCCGGATCGTTGTGGACGGTGAGAAGTTCGGCGTGCGGATCGCCGATGCGCAGGGCGAACCGGTCCTGTCGGTGGCCGCGCTCGTATCCCGGCCGGTGACGGCCCGGCATCTCGACGCGAACCGGGTGTCGCAGGACCTGTTCGGGGTCGAGTGGATCGCGGTTCCGAGTGTGCCGGTGGCCCTCGACCCGAACCGGGTGGCGGTGCTGGGCGCCGGTCGCGATTCGGGGGAGATACGCGGATACCGCGACCTCGAGGCGTTGATCGCCGATCTGGACGCGGTCACGGAACCGGTCGTGCCGCAGATCGTCGTCGTCGAATGCCCTCGGGGCGAGGGCGCGCCGCCGACCGCGGCCCGGCAGGTCGTCACCGGCGTTCTCGACACCGTGCAGCGGTGGCTGAGCGATCCGCGTTTCACCGCGTCACGCTTGGTCGTCGTGACCAGAAACGCTGTGGCCGTGAATGATTCGGAGACGGTAAATCTGGCGCAGGCGCCGGTGTGGGGGCTGGTCCGGGCCGCGCAGGCCGAACATCCGGATCGATTCCACCTGCTCGACCTGGACGACCCGGACGGCTCCCACGAGACTCGCGCGCCGATGGCCGTGGCGTCGCTGTCCGCCGCTGTCACGGGTGAGCCGGAGGTCGCCGTGCGTGGTGCGGTCGTATCGGTGCCGCGTTTGACCCGTCACCCTGCCGGTGACGCGGTTCGCCTACAGCCGGGCACGGTGTTGGTGACCGGCGGGACCGGCGGGCTGGGCGCGTTGCTCGCTCGGCATCTGGTGGTGAATCACGGTGTGACGCATCTGCTTCTGGTGTCGCGGCGGGGTTTGGCTGCGCCTGGTGCCGAGCGGTTGTGTGTGGAGTTGGAAGAGCTCGGTGCGCGGGTGCGTGTTGTCGCCTGTGATGTGTCGGATCGTGACGCGTTGTCCGAGTTGATCGACGGTATCTCCGATGAGCATCCGTTGGTTGGTGTGGTGCATGCGG
>NZ_CAWMPM010000060.1:0-19444 GCF_963869435.1 Nocardia violaceofusca NBRC 14427 | reverse complement strand
GCGTCGGCTGGGCCGCGATGGAAGGTCTCAACCGGGCCCTGTCGGCCGAATGGGCTCAGCACGGCGTGCGCACGATCTGCCTGCGCACCACCGGCATGCCGGAAACACCGGTCATCCACACCGTGTACGGGCTGCACGCCGACGCCATCGGTATCACGAAGGACCAGATGATCGCGGCCGCAGGCGCGATGACCCATCGCAAGCGTCTGACCGCATTGTCCGAACTCACGGCTGCGGCAGTATTCCTCGCCTCCGACCGGGCCTCGGCGATGACGGGCACCGTCGCCAACCTGACCGGCGGAATCATCGTCGACTGACCTCGACCGCCCCGACCACCATGCCGATGCCGGGGCGGGTCATCGGAGGAGCACATGCAATGAATGAGCTACTGGCGCACGCCGTCGCCGCGCACGGCGGCATGGATCGATGGAACCGGCTCGACACGATCGTCGTCGACGCCGCTATCACGGGGGCATTCTGGCAGATCAAGGGACAAGGAGAAGCTCTGCGGAACGTCCGCGTCGAGGTGGACACCACGCGGGAGCGGTTGACGATGGACTTCGTCGGCCAGGACCGCAGATCGGTCTTCGAACCCGACCGTGTCGTCGTGCAGCAGCCGATCGGCACGGTTGTCGGCACGCGCGACGACCCGGAGCGGTCGTTCGAGGGCCACCAGTTCGAAACACCATGGGACGACCTACATCTCGCCTACTTCACCGGTGAAGCACTCTGGACTTATCTGAATACGCCCTTCCTGTTCACCTGGCCGGGGTTCGTGTGCGAGGAGGTCGCCCCCATCGAAGCCGACGGCGAAACATGGCGGCGACTTCGCGTGACATTCCCCGATCACATCAAGAGCCACACCCGCACGCAGGTGTTCTGCTTCGGCCCGGACGGGTTGCTGCGCCGCCACGACTTCACCATCGACATCGTCGGCCGGACCGTCGAGTCGCAGCTGTATGCCGGCGACTACCGCACCATCGACGGCGTCGTCATCCCCGCCACCCGGCGCGCCTACGCCCCGATGGGCGACGACCGGATCGTCTTCGTCGCCATCGACATGGCCGACATCGTCGTCCGCTGATTCGAATTCCTTCCCACCGAGGATGTCACGATGAACAACACCGACCGGAGCGGATCATGCAGACCATGACCGAAGCCGAAGCCGGCGACAAGGATTTCGAAAGGCTGAGCGAGCCGTTCCGGCGTGAGCTGCTCGCCTACTGCTACCGCATGCTCGGCTCGGTCGAGGATGCCGAAGAGGTGGTGCAAGACGTCTACCTCGCGGCATGGCGTGCCTACGACCGCTTCGAAGAACGATCGTCGCTGCGTACCTGGCTGTACCGCATCACGACCCGGGCATGTTTCAAGGCGCTGGACAACAGCAGACGCCGTCCTCTGCCCGCGGATCTGGTTGCCCCACAGACAAACTCGGATGCCGCCCTCGACGCACCGACTCGGGAGGTGCCGTGGCTTCAGCCGATACCCGATTTCCTGTTCACCACCGCACCGGCCGATCCGGCGACCGTCGTGGTGGAACGACAGACGATGCGGCTCGCGCTCATCGGAGCACTACAACAGCTTCCACCACGACAACGGGCCGTGCTGATTCTCCGCGACGTACTGCAATGGCGCGCCGCCGAGGTCGCGGAACTGCTGGAGATGACGACTGCGGCCGTCAACAGCGCGCTGCAACGTGCCCGAACCCAGGTCCCGGTCCGGCGAGACGAGCTGACCGAACCCGCCGAGCCACAGCTGCGGGCCCTGCTCGACCGATACGTGGCCGCGTTCGAAACAGCGGACGTCGATCAACTCGTCGCGGTATTGACCGAGGACGCCAGGTGGGAGATGCCGCCGATCACGACCTGGTTCGAAGGGCGCGATACCATCGTCGCTTTTCTCACCAAGCAGATGCGCGTGATCGGGCCTGCGACACTGGTCGCCGCTGCAGCCAACGGACAGCCCGCCTTCGCGGTCTACGCTCGCGGTGGCGACGGCACTTATCACCCCCACGCGCTGCACGTCCTGACTCTCACGACCGAGGGCGTCGCCCGGATCGTCGCGTTCCACGGCGCATCGTTGTTTCCACTATTCGGACTCTGAGACGGCGACAGCATGTCCGAACCGGAAAACACCGCCACATGTGGTGCGCCCCTCGACACGCAGCTGAGGCTTTTCTGCTATCTCATGCTCGGCTCGGTCGACGCCGCCGACCGCATGATGCGGCAGATCTACCGTCACGCGCCCGACCATCAAGACGAGCTCCAGATTCAGCAATCACAACGCGCCCGACTGTTCGGTATCGCCGCCGACCTCTGTGGCGTCCGCAATTGCTCATCGCACTGATCGGAGTGCTGCCGGCATGAAGCTGTCGGCCGCGGGAGTCGATATCCCCTGGAGGTTGCGCGATTTTCAGTGCACGGTCGTACACTGAATCGATGAGCGATCGGCAACAGTCGGAGATCGAGGCGCTCGCCCGGCTGGCGGGCGACGAACTCGGCGGTGCCGTCGACGGGGTCGCCACGGTGCATCGCGCCATCTCCGATCACGTCTTCGCGGCCGTGCGGCTGGGGGTCGGCCCCGCCGCTCTGCCGGTGCAGGTAATGCACGATTCCATCGCCGACAGCGTGTACCGGATCGCCAGCGGTTCCGCGGTCTCGGCGGGCGTGCTGGCCGAACATGCCGCGACGCTCTCCGGGGTGTCCGCCCCGTCGCGTACGGTTTTCGGTTCGGGCTTCCTCGCTGCCCTGCAGGGGTTGATCGGTGACACTCTCGCCCAGCAGCGGCCGATTCTCGCCCCTCCCATGACGTTTCGGTCCGGCGGCGAACCGGTGGCACCGGAACGGCTCGCGGAGTACATCACGAACCCGAGCGGTCGGCTCGTGATCTTCCTGCACGGTTTGGCGGAAACCGAACACGCGTGGCGTCTCGGCGGCAGACCGACCTACGCCGAACGACTCGAGGCCGATCTGGGCTGCACATCCCTTCAGGTGCGGTACAACAGCGGTCTGCACATTTCCGAGAACGCCCGGCAACTGGATGATCTGTTACAGCGCCTCGTCGAGCACTGGCCGGTCGAGGTCGAACAGTTGTCGCTGGTCGGCCATTCGATGGGTGGGCTCATCGCCCGTGGCGCGTGTTTCGACGCCACCGAGGAGGGACGTTCCTGGGTACGCCAGGTGCGCCAGGTGGTCTGCCTCGGGTCACCTCATCTCGGAGCGCCGCTCGAGCAATTCGTCCATTACCTCTCCGCGGCGCTGGTCCGCGTCCCGGAGACCCGCCCGTTCGGACGACTGCTACGCCGCCGCAGTGCGGGCATCCGCGATCTGCGTCAAGGTTCGCTGGTCGATCAGGACTGGGACGGTGTGGACGCGGACGCGTTGCGCCGCCGAGCGATCCGCGAGGTTCCGCTGCTCGAGGGCGCCGATCATTACTTCGTCACCGCGACCATCACTCGCAGCCCGCACCATCCTCTGGGCCGCGTCATCGGGGACGGTTTGGTGCTCACCACGAGCGGTTCGGGCCGAAAGCGCGCCCGGCGCATCGGTTTCGACGACGACAACGGCATGCATTTACCCGGGGCGAATCATTTCACGCTGCTCAACCACGAGGCAGTCTATGAAGCGTTGTCCCACTGGTTGCGCGGCGAGCGCGAACAGAAATCGCTGCGTTCGGACTGAGTCGGACGAATTCGAACCACAAGGGCCGTGAGAAGCCGAATACGTCGGGGTCCGTGGTGGCGGTTCATGATGATGTAGTCCGCGCATCGGCGCGAGACGGTGCGAAAAGCTGTCTACACGTGGCGTCGACAAGCAAGGATGGAACGCCGTGAGCCCAAGCTTCAGGATCGTGACGACCGCGATACAGGCAGCGGGCGCTCGCGCACTGTCGATGCCCTCGGCGTGGTGGTCGCTGCTGGCGCCCAAGCGCCCCGTCGTCGATGGTCAGCAACTCTCCCCGCGCCTGCACGTGTTGGCCACCCTCGGAAAACGTGAACTGCTCGCCCGGCGGCCCCCGTCCCCGGCAACTCGAGCTCGCTTCGATGTCCTGACACGCATCGCCGGCGGCATCGACCATACCGGGGCCGCTGTCGAAACCATCCAGCTGAGCGGTCCGGCCGGCCCGCTCAGCGCGCGACTCTACGAACCCACAGAACTGCGGCGACCTTGCGGCTTGCTGGTGTACGTGCACGGCGGCGGCTGGCATCTGGGCAGCGCCGCCGGTTTCGACGCACCCGCCCGACTCCTGGCCACGCGCGCCCGCGTGAGAGTACTGTCGGTCGACTACCGGCTCGCGCCCGAACATCCGTTCCCCGCGGCATTCGACGATGTACTGGCCGCGTACCGATTCGCTGTCGATCACGCACCGGACTGGGGTGTCGACAGCAGCCGGATCGCGATCGGCGGCGACAGCGCCGGCGGCAATCTGGCAGCGGCGACCGCCCTGCATCTCGGTGCGGACTCTCGATACCGACCGGCTCTGGCTGTGCTGCTGTATCCGGTGGTCGACACCAGCATGGACGGCTACCGATCCAGCGACCTGTTCACCGTCCCCTTGGATCGCGGCTGCGTCGAACGAGCCCTGACTTGGTACGCCCCCGACCCGCACACCGCCCTCGACCCACGAGTGTGCGTGCTGCGCGCGCCGAATATGGGCCTCATGCCGGCCACTCACATCGCCACCGCCGGAATGGATGTCCTGCGAGACCAAGGCGAAGCCCTGGCCCGCCGACTCGACGACCTCGCCGTACCGGTATCGCTCGAACGCTACGACGACCTGCCGCACGGATTCGCCACCATGCTCGCAGACCCCGACGCACGCGCCGCCACCGAAGACATCGCCGATGCCGTCCGCGCACGAATAGGCGAGCCCTAGCACCAGGCGGATCGACGTCAGGCGGGGAGGTGGACACGCAGTGTCGGTGATGTAGAGGTTGCCTGCCGCGTCGAAGGCGGCGCCGTTGGCCATGGCGAGGCCGCTCACGAACACCTCGCGCCGGTCGCGGTGGCGGGTGCACAGGATGCGGGTTCGGCGTGCCCGGTCGCGGGTACCGGTCCCACCTCGGGATGGACGAATGCGCGCGAATCGGTGCTCGCGACACACACCGCGTAGGCATGCCACAGCTCAGCGAATTCCGCACTGGCCGTGAGAAGTTCGCCGATCACGCACCGCAGACGGGAATCGTCGGGATACACTGCGCCGGCTTGCCGGAAGCCCGCGACGATCGCCTGGCACGTCCAGGTCCAGTCGACGCAGAAGTCCCGGCTGACCGGTTCGAGGAACGTCATTCGAGCCACATTGTCGCGCGGATATGCCGAGAAGAACGCCCTTGCCATGACGTTCGCCGCAAGGATGTCCATCGACGAATTCATCACGAATGCCGGTGCGGCCGAATAGTTTTCCAGCATCTGCCGGAGCACGGGACCGACCGTTTCCACCGCGCGGGCGGCCGGAACGACGCCGGCCGGACGGAACAGATGCTCCCTCAACGCGTCCGAGAGCAGCAGGGTCCGGCTCAGCGCATCGAGTATCTGCGCGGAAGGATGCCGCTCACGCCCACGCTCCAGATGGGTGTAGTAATCGGCACTCATTCCCGCCGCGTCGGCCACTTCTTCACGCCGCAGCCCGGCCACCCGGCGACGACCATACGAGACCAGCCCGAGCTGATCAGGTCGCACGCTCGCCCGCCGCGCCCGCAGGAACCCGCCGAGTTGTTTGCCCGTCACTCCGCCCACGTCAGGCGGTCCGTGAAACGCGGGTCCAGGACTTCCTTCGAATCCCGGTCCGGGAGAATTCCGCGATGTCGAACCGCCGAATTCGACCATAAGCAGCACATCCGGCACCGCAAATTCGTCGGCCACGGAATCGGCACGTCGTCGCGTCACGACCGGGTCGATCAATCACAATGCTGCACATGACGGACACGGCCGTGAGCGGGTTGGCAAATCGGCAGGCAGACCGGGTTCACCATGCATCGCAGCCTCGGGAAGGATTTCGGCCCGATATCGAGGGCCTGCGAGCGGTCGCTGTCGTGGCAGTCGTGCTGTTCCATGCGGGAATTCCGGGTATAAGCGGTGGATTTGTCGGTGTGGACGTCTTTTTCGTGATTTCCGGATTTCTGATCACCGGCAAACTGTGGCGAGAGGTAAGAGCCAGCGGCACCATCGGGTTGGCCCGGTTCTACGGAGCACGCGCTCGCCGGCTGCTGCCCGCGGCGGGCATCGTGGTGGTCGCCACCGCGGTCGGCGCGGCGGCGCTGTTGCCGCCGCTGCAGGCGCGCCAGGTCCTCGGCGACGGGATCGCCGGCGCGTTGTATGTCGGAAACAATCGGCTGGCCCTGCGCGGCACCGATTACCTCGCGGCGAGCGAGCCGCCTTCGCCGTTCGAGCACTTCTGGTCACTCGGCGTGGAGGAACAGTTCTATCTGGTGTGGCCGGTGCTCATCGTCGCGTCGGCATGGCTCGTGCGGCGCCGCCGCACCGGATCGGCCGGGCCACTTCCCTATCTGATCATTCTTGCGGCTGTCGCCGCGCTCTCGTTCACGATCTCACTGATCTGGACCGGCACGCTGCCTCCGTGGGCATTCTTTTCGCTGCCCGCCCGGGCGTGGGAGTTGGCCGCCGGCGGCCTGGTGGCGCTCTCGGTTGTCGTGTGGTCCCGGTTGCCGCACTCGGTGGCCGCGCCGGCCGGATGGATCGGTCTGGTTCTGGTCCTCTTTGCTTGCACCCAATTCGACGGCAGGACACCCTATCCCGGCAGCGCGGCCCTGATGCCCGTCGCGGGTACTGCTCTGATGATCGTATCCGGCTGTGCCGGACCACGTTTCGGGGTCGGTCGGCTGCTGACCCGCGGTCCGGTGCGGGCGATCGGAGCCGTGTCCTACGCCTGGTATCTGTGGCATTGGCCGGTGTTGCTGCTGGCACCGCATATGCTGGGCCATCCGCTCGGGCGAGTCGGCGCAATCGGTGCGCTCGTGATGGCCGGCGGGCTTGCCCTGCTCACCCAGTGGACGGTCGAGAATCCGGTCCGCTTCGCTGCACCGCTGCGGAACTCGGCCGCGCGCAGCCTCGCCTGCGGCTTCGCCTGCACCGCACTCGCCACGAGTGCGGCACTCGTCCTGCTCGCGCTCGTCCCCGCCCCGGTCGGGCACGGCGAGGCGGCACCGTCCCTCGTACTCACCACGCCCCGCGACTCGGCCGCGACCGCCGCCGACCCCCGTGACGAGGCGGTCCGGCAGCTGATGGCACAGGCGCAATCCGCGGTCGCCGCCTCGGCCGAAATCCGTGCTGTCCCATCGAATCTCACCCCTTCGCTCGACATCGCGCCCGGCGACAAGGCCGACGCGTTCACCAACGGCTGTGTCCGGTCGTGGCGCGAGGTCGGCCAGGGCGAGTGCGCCTCGGGTGATCCGGACTCGTCCACCACGGTGGCCCTGGTGGGCGATTCCCATGCGGCGATGTGGAATCCGGCGCTCGAGCCGATCGCCGAGGCGCGGCACTGGCGGCTGGAAACGATGGCCAAGGTCACCTGCCCCCTGCTCGACCTGCCCATCACCAGCCCGTACTTGGACCGGGAGTACACCGAATGCGAGCAGTGGCGCGGCCAGGTGCTGAACCGGCTGCGCAACGAGCGCCCGCGGTTGGTCGTGGTGGGCATGTCCCGACGCTACGGCGGCGATTTCGGCTTCGTCTCCTACGATCGAGCCTGGGTCGACAGCCTGGCCCGCCTGGTGTCCGAGCTGCGCGCGATCGGTTCGGCGGTGCTCGTTCTCGGCCCGATCCCCGATCCCCACAGCACGGTGCCGACGTGCCTGTCCGAACACCTCGACGATGCCACCGCATGCGCACCCGCACGCCCCGTCGGAGTGAACGACGCCGGCGTCACGGCCGAGCAGGCGGCGACCGCGGCCGGTGGCGGCGAGTACGCCGATCTCACCTCGATGTTCTGCGCTGCGGGCCGCTGCCCCGTCATCGTCGGCAATACTCTGGTGTTCCGCGACGACAATCACCTCACCGTCAGCTACGCCCAGACCCTTGGACCAGCGATCGGTGCCCTCACCGACCGCGCCCTCGCCCACGGATGACGGGCACCGGAATCCACTGCGGCATCGGACGCCGGCTCTGCCAGTGCAGAGTGCCCGCTCGGCTCCTACGGGAGAGTGGTGGCGAACATGAAGTTCCACAAGCGATCTCGCAGATCCTCGCCCGCCGCGCCGGACGGCCACTGGTGAAACTGGCCGTTTTCCACCCGGTACTGCACGGAGGTCCCGCTCCGGCACGGTCCGTAGCCGGCCGTCGTGCCGAAGGTGTCGCTGGACCGGGCTGGAAGGACGGGGCAGCCATCGCGATCTACCCATGCGCCGACGTTGGCCACACCGGCCGCCGGATCGGAGATCGGGTCGACCTGTCCCTGGGCGATGACGACGGAGATCGGGCGAGCCGGTTTGCAGGGCGACCCGGGACTGGGAATCAGCAGGGTGGGGTTGGGGAGGGTGGGATCGCCTCCCTCCCAGGAGGTTACGTCCGCGAAGACGTCGGAGGCGTCGCACGCCAGCCGCTGCGACATGATGCCGCCGTCGGACCAGCCGCTGCTGTATACGCGTCCGGGGTCGATGCACCAATTCGCCTCGATGTCGGCGACGACCGAGCGCAGGAACCGGACGTCGATCGAGCCCTGCTGGAATTCCCAATCGTTGCCCACCAGACCGTTACCGGGATCCAGCGGCAGATTGTTGGCGTTGCCCTGCGGGTAGGCGACGATGAAGTGGTGCGCGCCCGCGTAGGGAGTCCAGCCCGAGACCTGCTCGAAATCTGCCGCATTGCTGGCATTTCCATGCTCGGCGAGCAGCAGCGGCACCGAGTGTCCGGCCAGGCCGGCGGGAACGTTGAGCCGATAGATCCTGTTACCGATCGTCCGTACGACGGTACCGGCTGTCGGTGCCAGACTGCATTGCGCCGCGGCGGGGCGAACCGGGCTCCGATCAACATGTGTCACCTGCGCAATCTGCAATGACGCGACGAATGCGGCGGTAGCGGCCACGGCCGCGGCGAGGTGAATTGCGATAGCGCGCATACTTTCCCATCATCGAGACGGCGATGGGCAGCAGCCTACTGTGGCCCTGGTTTTCCATAGTGGTAAACGGTTGAATCGGTTCACCTCGCCTGCGCGCGACCGAATTTCGTGGACACAATGCTGGGCTCGGAGGCCACGACGGCCTCCGAGCCCAGCATTGCGCCTCCGTTCATCACACCCAGCTCACGCCCGACCGGGCGGACGAACGGGCGATCCCGAGGCGAGGCGCGCTTATCGGAGTGCGCGTCCGCGGCCGGTGACCATACCGACCAGGAACAACAAGACCACCGCGCCGCCGAGGCAGGTGAAGAAGCTGAACCACAAGCCTCCGCCCTCGACATCGACGCCGAACAGTTTCAGCAGGAACCCGCCGATGAGGCCGCCGACCACGCCGACCACAATATTGAGCAGAATGCCCTGCTGAGCATCGGTTTTCATGATCTTGCTGGCCAGCCAGCCCGCCAATCCACCGATGATGATCCAACCGATGATTCCCAGACCCAGCATCGTGTCTCCTCTTTCGAACGTCGAAACGCTCCTCATCCGAGCGTGCTCGACGCCGATATACCCCGCATCCCGACAACCAACCAACCGACATCGAAAGCACCAAACACTCTGTGTGACAGCCACTTCGCGTACAACAGTCTGTCCGCGTCTATGCCGCGCCGGGCATCGCCGTACCGGGCCCGCGGTCGAAGATTCGACCACGCCCACATCGTGATCACCACCGTCCTCGCGCTTATCCGGGAAACCCGCATCGTCGGTGTTCGACCAACCAGCGGCGATCGGAGGATTTGCCGACCGCCGCCCCCGGGAAGCCGGGACCGCTGGTCGCTGTTTCGACACCAGCAACGGCGGTAGCGTAGAGAGGGCGGGCGGCAGGAGCGAACAGCATAGAAAAAGGGGCCCGGTTCGAACAGGGTCTTTTCGCGGGGTACGTCGGCCACCGGAAATTGCATCGAAAATGTGAACCTGGCACACCTGCTGTTCGTGCTTGCTGGATAAGACAAAGGATAGAAAGGCAAGCTTCTCACCAACGAGCACAACGGCGAGTTGCGGCAGGGAGTGCCATGAGCAAGCTCGGACAGCAAGCCATCGTCTGCGGTGCGAGTATGAGCGGGCTGCTGGCCGCCCGGGTGCTGTCGGACTTTTACGAGCAGGTCACACTCGTAGAGCGGGACCCGCTGCCCGAGGGTCCCGAGCAGCGTCGCGGTGTGCCCCAGGCGCGGCATTTTCACGCTCTCCTGAGTACGGGATCGAATGTCCTGGGCCAGCTGTTTCCCGGCCTGCTCGATGAACTCGTCAGCGCAGGCGCGAATGTTCTGGCCAACGAGCCGTCGCGTGTCTATGTCCGGTTGGGCCGGCACGAGCTCGGCGGTTCGGACAAGTATGCCGACCCGGCATCGCTGGTCGTCTATCAACCCAGCCGGCCATTTCTGGACTCCCATGTCAGGCGGCGGGTCCGCGCCATCGAGAACGTGAGAATCCTGGACAGCCATGGTGTCGTCGAGCCGATGACCGACCGGGCGCGCCGGGTCACGGGCGCGCGGGTGGTCAACCGCTACACGGGTGAGGAAACCGGGCTGAATGCCGAACTGGTGGTCGATGCGATGGGACGCTCCGCGCACACCCCGGCGTTTCTCGACAACCTCGGCTGCGAGCGACCGACCGAGCAGCGCTACCCGGTGCATCTGAGCTACGCCAGCCAATTCCTGCGGGTTCCCGCTGACATCGTCGGCGACAAATTGGGCTTCTCGGTGAGCCCGCTGCCCGAACGACCGGTCGGGGTGGTGGCCGTGGCCTACGAGCACGACACCTGGATCCTGACCCTGTTCGGCGTGGACGGGCACAAACTTCCCCACGACCTGTCCGGCGTCATCGAATGCGCCGCGCAATTCGCGCCGCCGTCCCTGATCGCCGCGCTGCGGTCCGCCGAGCCACTCGGCGCGATGTCGGCCCAGCATTACCCGGCCAGCACATGGAGACGCTACGACAAGATGCGTCGATTCCCACCGGGTCTGCTGGTGATGGGCGATGCGATCTGCAGCTTCAACCCGGTCTATATGCAGGGCATGACCATGGCCGCGCTGCAGGCGGTCGCGCTGCACAACTGTCTGACCGATCGCGACGGAGACTTGAGCCGGCGATTCTTCAAGGCGACTGCCAAGCAGATCGGCCCGGTGTGGCGGGGGAATCGGTTCACCGATTTCACCGTGTCCCAGGGAGATGGTTGGCGCCGGGCGCCGAGACGCGCGGTGAACTGGCCCATAGACAAGGCACAGGAAGCCGCCGCGAACGATCCGGCGGTCGCCGAAGCCGTCCTTCGGGTGATGCATTTCGTCGACCCACCTGCCCGCCTCGCGCGGCCCTCGTTCCTGATGAGGCTGGTCACGGCCAACCGCCGAGCCGCAGCGGCGTCGAAACGGCAGAAAGGTGGCGGCGCGGAGAGCAGGGTGAACGATATGGCCACCGAAATCTTCGACATCGACCGCATGCCGCGCGGTGGACCCGATGCGTCGTGGCTGGACCGGCGGTTGCAGACCGATCGTCTGGAGTACCTCGACCGCGACGACGTCGATGCTCGCAAGCGCAGCATCATGCGTTCTCTGGACCGCGGCGAAAGGGTTTTCGGGATTCACCGGAGACTCGCGCGCATCGTGCTCGACGAGGTCACCGGCGTGCGCGATCCCAAAATCCTCGAACTCGGCGCCGGCCACGGTGGGCTGTCGCGGGCGCTGCTGTCGATGCATCCCACCGCCCAGGTCACGGTCACCGACATCGAGCCCGCATCCGTAGCCGCCATCGCCGCCGGTGACCTGGGCAGCCATCCGCGGGCCACCGTGCGCGAGATGGATGCCACCGCCATCGACGCGCCCGACGGGTACTACGACCTCGCCGTGTTCGCGCTGTCCCTGCACCATCTGCCACCACCGTCGGCCGCCCGGGTGTTCGCCGAAGGCACCCGCGCCGCCGATGAACTGCTGATCATCGACTTGTCGCGGATGCCTTCGTTGCTGCACCTCGTCACGGTGGCGTTGGCACTGCCGTTGACGATCGTTCCGTACTGGCACGACGCGTTGATCAGCTCGCTGCGCGCCTACAGCCCGTCGGCGCTGCGTGCGTTGGCCGGCTACGCCGACCCGGCGATCACCGTCGAGCTGCGCAGGCAGCCGCCCGTTCTCCCCGGCAGCCCGCAGATCGCGGTGGCCAGTTCTGCCCGGTAGCCCAGATCCTCCCCTGACTCCTGATGTCTTCCAATCCCGTTCGGCGTAGGGTGCTCGTGAGGCCACATCGTCAGTGGCTCCCGCGAGCGTCCACGGCACCTCCCTCAGACGATAGGGGCCGGACGCGTGGACATTCGATTGAACCGATCGGCATCGAAGCCCGTGTCCACGAACATGGGTGCAGTGTGCGCTATCGCCATCACCGCTACAGCCGGCCCGAGATCACATGATCGGTCGTCGGGTTGCCGGGATTTGAAGCCTCGAGGACATACGAGGAATTCGTCATCATGCTCAACTACGGTGCTCAACTGGAGGTTCTGGGGTCGTTAACCGCCGCTCAAAGGTCGATTTGGGCTGCCCAACAACTCCGGCCCGAAGTCCCTTACAATGTGGCCGTTTTCCTGACGATCGATCACGATGTCGACGCCGAAAGGCTCATGGTCGCGTGCGAATCGGCGGCAACGCGGTTCGGCACACCCTGCGCGCGGCTGTCCCTCGACGACGGCGAACCGGTTTTCATAGTCGACCGCTCGTTTCCGCACACCCTGCGTTGTATCGATCTGCGCTCCGAGCACGACCCGGAATCGGCTGCTCGCGACTGGATGGACAACGACTACCGCCGGCCGATCGATGTGGCCCGTGACCGGCTCACCGACTTCGCACTGCTGCGGATCGCCGACGAACTGTCGTACTTCTACCTGCGTACACACCACCTTCTCTTGGACGGCTACGGCGCCGATAATCTGATGCGGCACATCGCGGCCGTCTACTCGGGCGCGGCGCCCGTTACGGGCGAAATCGACTTCTCCGAGTTCGACCTGATCCGCGGCGCGGATCAGAAGTATCAGCAGTCCTCGCGCAGCCGGGCCGATGCCGAGTACTGGAAAGCCGTTGTGCGGGAACCTCTCGACATCACCGACCTGGGCGGGACGCGGAGGCCGGTGGCACCACGCCACCCGCTGATCCGGGAACTGAAGTGCCCGCCTCGGCTCGCGGACAACCGGCATGTCCGCTTCGATGTCGCAAGGATTGTCGCGACCGTAGCGGTGTTCATCGCGAAAACCACAGGACAGCAACATGTCTCGTTGTCGCTGCCGGTTTCGGCACGGACGACCGCGGCACTGAAACGGTGTACGGGCATGGTGTCGAACATGGTGCCGCTGCTCGTCGACGTCCATGACGACGACACCATCGGTGCACTGAGCGATCGGGTAGCCGAGGCCATGATCGGTGCGTTGCGGCATCAACAGTTCCGGCGCTGGCCGGACCTGATCGCCCAGGCGACCCGACCCGATATGAACATCGAATTCGGCCCGGCGATCAACATCATCGACTTCGCCGCCCCGCTTCGTTTCGGGCCTTCCGAAGTGACGTACAACGTATTGACCACCTATCCCATCCAGGACTGCGCGATCAACATCTATCCGCAACTGGGTGACGGCGCGCCGCGAATTCAGTTCATGTGGAATCCGGACCGGTACGCCGACGACGACATCGCCAGGCACATAACCCGACTGGAAATGCTTGTCGACCGCCTTCTGGTGGCGGATGCGTCGGTGACGGTGGGAGAGGTGTCGCTGCTGGCTACCGGTGAACGCGATCTGGTGTTGTCGAAGTGGTCCGGTGCGCGAGTGGCGGCGCCGGTCGGGTTGGCGCCGCAGTTGCTGGCTGCGGCGGTGGCGGCCTGCCCGGCCGCGCCGGCGGTTGTCGACGCTGCCCGGGAAGTGTCGTATCGCGAGCTCGACCAGTGGTCGACGAGGTTGGCGCGGGTGCTGATCGAAGCGGGCGTGGGTCCGGAGCGCGCGGTGGGTGTGGCGATGGATCGCTGCGTGGAGTTGGTCGTGACATGGTGGGCGGTGGCCAAGGCCGGCGGGGTGTATGTGCCACTGGACCGGGCCCATCCGGTCGAGCGGATCACCGCGGTGCTGGACGCAGTGGGGGCGGTATGCGTAGTGGCTCGCGGGTCCGGCACGGTAGCCGGGGCCGCGATGCGTCCGGTCGTGCGCGTCGACGCTCCGGATGTGCCCGAGCGGTCCGCGGCGGCGATCACCGACGCTGATCGGCAGGCCGAGTTGCGGGTGGACAACACCGCGTATGTGATGTTCACTTCGGGATCCACCGGTGCCCCCAAGGGGGTGGCGGTCAGCCACGCCGGCCTGTCGGGATTGGCCGCGGCGCAGCGAGCGGTGTTCGGGTTGGGCGCGGATGCGCGGGTTTCGATGGTGGCCGCGCCGACCTTCGATGCGTCGATCTTCGACATGCTGTGGGCGGTCGGATCGGCCGCGGCGTTGGTGGTGGCGCCGCCGCGGGTGTATGCCGGGGAGGCGTTGACCGCGTTCCTGGAGGACCAGCGGGTCAGCGCGGCGGTGTTGACCCCCACCGTGCTGTCGTCGCTGGATCGGACCCGGCTCGACCGGGTAGGCACGGTGATCACCACCGGTGAGGCCTGTCCGCAGGAGTTGGTGGCCGTCTGGGCGCCGGGACGGCGGATGTTCAACGGCTACGGGCCCAGCGAGACCACCATCGGCGCCACCCTTGCGCCAGTGTCGGCGGGGCAGCCGGTCAGCATCGGCACCCCGATCCCGGGGATATGCGCACTGGTGCTCGACGCGCGGCTGAACCCGGCCCCGGTCGGGGTGGTGGGCGAGCTGTATCTGGGCGGGCCTGCGCTGGCGCGCGGCTATGTGGGCCGGATGGAGTTGACCGCGGAACGGTTCGTGGCCAACCCCTATGGGGAGGCCGGCGTGCGGGTGTATCGCACCGGTGACCTGGTGCGCTGGACCTCCACCGGCACCCTGGATTACGTGGGCCGCGCCGACACCCAGATCAAGTTGCGCGGGCAGCGCATCGAACTCGGTGAAATCGAAAACACGCTGCTGGCCTGCCCACAGGTCACCCGGGCCGCCGCCACCATGCACCGGAGCACCACCGGCGCCCACCTCATCGCCTACGTCGTCCTCGACCACACCGCCACCACCGATCACGACGCCGATATCGTCGAACAGTGGCGACACATGAACGACGAGCTGTACGACGCCGAGGTGGCGGCGCCGGGGTTCGGCATGGATTTCCGGGGCTGGAACAGCAGCTACACCGATGATCCGATTCCGCTCGAGGAGATGATGGAGTGGCGTTCGGCCACCGTGGATCGGATCCTCGCCCTGCAGCCGCGGCGAGTGTTGGAGATCGGTGTCGGCTCCGGGCTGGTGCTGTCACAGATCGCGCCGCAGTGTGAGAACTATGTTGCCACCGACGTGTCGGCGGTGGCGATCGACAATATCGCGCACTGGCTCGAGCAGATGCAGATCCCGTGGCGTGACCGAGTCCAGTTGCTGACCCAGCCGGCTCATGTCACCGAGGCACTGCCGCGGGGCTCCTTCGACACGATCATTCTCAACTCCGTTATCCAGTACTTCCCCAACAGCGATTACCTGACCGAGGTAACCGACGCCGCCCTGGATCTGCTGGGCCCCGGTGGGGCGATGTTCATCGGAGACGTCCGTAACCACACCCTGCAGGGCGCGTTCCACACCGCGGTCACGCTGGCCCGCACCGCCACCACCGACGCCGCCGAGATCCGCGGGCGAGTCCAACTCGCCGTGCTCGCCGAACCCGAATTGCTGCTGGCCCCAGAGTTCTTCACCAGGTGGGCCGCCGGCCATCCGGCGGTGGCCGGACTCGACATCCAGGTCAAACGCGGATCAGCCGACAACGAACTCAACCGGTATCGGTACGACGTCATCGTCCACACGACGCCGACGCCGGTCCGCTCATTGGCCACGGCACCCACTCGGGCGTGGACCCGAGTCGCGGGGCTGCGCGGGCTGCGCACGCAGCTGATCTCCGAACATCCTGCCACCCTGCGCATTACCGGCATCCCCCGTACGGGACTGATCACCGATGTCCGCATCGAACGCGCCCTCGCCGACGGACTATCGCTAGCCGTCGCACTCGCCCGAGCCGACGCTACCTCGGACGCCGTGACCCCCGAACAACTGCACCGCGTAGGCGAAACCACCGGATATCAGGTCGCCGTCACGTGGGGCGCCCACCCCGGCACTCTCGATGCCGTTTTCCTCACCCCCACCGACCCTCACCGCCGGCACGCTCCACCGCTGACCGACCTCTACCTGCCTGCCAGCGCAGACCATCGAATCACCGCCCACGCCAACGACCCCCACACCGACACCGAAATCGCCGCCATCCGTCAGCGGTTGAGCTCGTGGTTGCCCGATTACATGGTGCCGGCGCAGATTGTGGTGCTCGACGAGTTCCCGCTGACCTCCTCGGGGAAAATCGACCGTCAGGCTTTGCCGGCACCGACGTTTGCCGCCGCGCCCTTCCGGGAGCCACAGACTCGGGCCGAAAAGATCATCGCCGAGGCGTTCGCGGAGGTACTGGGCCGAGACCGGGCGGGGCTCGATGACGATTTCTTCGCCCTCGGTGGAAACTCGTTGACTGCTACCCGGGTGAGCGCGCGGCTGCAGCTCGCGCTGGGCAGGGAAGTGCCGGTGCGGTATCTGTTCGACGCGTCCACGGTCGAGGGTCTCGCCGACTACCTGAACCGGCATCGTGGCGGCCCCGCTCAGTCGACACTGCGGGTTATGCCGCGCCCGGAGCGGGTCCCGTTGTCGTATGCGCAGCAACGACTCTGGTTCATCGACCAACTCCAAGGACCCTCCCCGGTCTACAACATGCCGATCGCCTTCCGGATCAACGGACCACTGGATACCGAAGCGCTAGCCGCCGCCCTCGACGACGTCCTCGCACGCCACGAATCACTCCGCACCATCTTCCCCGACACCGACGGCGTGCCCTTCCAACACGTACTGCCCGCACAAGCAGGAATGTGGCGACGCCACGGCCCGGCAGTCGTGCCACTGCCCGAACAAGACCTGACCGACACCTTGGCAGAACTGGCCCGGTACCGGTTCGACCTGTCGACCGAGATCCCCATCCGCGCCCAGATCTACTCGGTGGGACCCGAACAGTATGTCGTAGCAATCGTGTTGCACCACATCGCTTTCGACGGATGGTCACCGATCCCCATGGCCCGCGACGTGAGCGAAGCGTACCGAGCGCACCGACACGACCACGCCCCGGACTGGACGCCACTACCGGTGCAATACGTCGACTACGCACTCTGGCAACGCACCCAACTCGGCGAACTACACGACCCCCACAGCCGCATCACCACCGAACTGGAGTACTGGGAACACACCCTCGCCGGAATGCCCGAACACCTCGACCTCCCCACCGACCGACCCTACCCAGCAACAACCGACCAACACGGCGCCAGCGTCACCATCGACTGGCCCGCCGAACTACAACACCACATCGCCGAGGTCGCACGCGACCACAACGCAACAAGTTTCATGGTCATCCAGACCGCCCTCGCGGTACTACTGTCCACGATCAGCACCAGCACCGACGTCCCCATAGGATTCGTCGTCGCCGGCCGTGGCGACCCGGCTCTCGACGAGTTGGTCGGCTTCTTCGTCAACACTTTGGTACTGCGGGTCGATCTGGCCGGGGATCCCACCTTTACCGACCTGTTGACCCAGGTTCGCACGCGCAGCCTGGAGGCGTTCGAACACCAACACGTGCCGTTCGAGATGCTGGTGGAACGTCTCAACCCAGCCAGATCATTGATGCATCACCCGCTGATCCAGGTGTTACTGGCGTGGCAGAACTTCGCCGGAAACAACGACCTCGGAGCCGGTTTCGTGCTGGACGATCTCGACGTCACCTCGATCCCGTTGGACACCCACAGCGCCCGCACGGACATCGCGTTTTCCCTCGGCGAACGCTTCACCGACACCGGCGAACCCGCCGGACTCACCGGCGCAGTCGAATTCCGCACCGACATCTTCGACACCACCACCATCAACACACTCATCCAACGACTCGAACGAACACTGAACGCCATAACCAGCAACCCGAGGCGATCGCTGTCGTCGGTGGACCTGCTCGACGAATCCGAACACACCCGGCTGGACGAGATCGGCAACCGGGCCGTATTGGATGCGCACATATCCCCGGCGATGTCGGTCCCGGCATTGTTCGCCGCACAAGTCGCCCGCACCCCCGACGCCATAGCACTCAGCTACGGTGATCGTTCATCCAGTTACCGGCAGCTGGAGCAAGCGGCAAACCGGTTGGCACACCTGCTGACCGACCGCGGTGTGGGCCCCGGATGCGTGGTCGGGTTGCTGATGCAACGCTCCGCACAAGCGATCACCGCGATAGCGGCAGTGCTCGAAACCGGAGCCGCCTACCTACCCATCGATCCCGAACACCCCAGGGCACGAATCGAATTCATGCTCACCGACGCCACACCCTCAGCCGTGATCACCACCGCCGATCTGGCCGGACGGTTGGACGGGATCGACGTCACCGTCATCGACATCAACGACCCCGCACTCGACACCCAACCCAGCACCCCGCTACCCGCGCCCAGCCCGGACACCATCGCCTACCTCATCTACACCTCCGGCACCACGGGGGTCCCCAAAGGTGTGGCGGCCACCCACCACAACGTCACGCAACTGTTGGTGCCCTTGGATGTCACGCCTGCGTCGGAACAGGTATGGGCGCAATGTCATTCGCTCGCCTTCGACGTCTCCGTCTGGGAAATCTGGGGCGCGTTGCTGCACGGCGGACGACTGGTGGTGATCCCCGACGCGATCACCCGCTCCCCCAACGACTTTCACGATGTTCTCGCCGCCGAACACGTCACCGTGCTGACCCAAACGCCGACCGCGGCGGCGATGCTGACACCCCAAGGTCTGGAATCGGTCACCCTGATACTCGGCGGCGAATTCTGCCCCGCCCAAGTGGTAGACCAGTGGGCACCCACGCACACGGTCATCAACGGCTACGGACCCACCGAAACCACCATGTGCGTTTCCTTGACTGCGCCATTGGCGCCGGGTTCGGGAGCACCACCGATCGGCTCACCAGTACCAGGTGCAGCGTTGTTCGTCCTCGACCGCCGGCTACGGCCGGTGCCGATGGGAGTCACCGGCGAGTTGTATGTGGCCGGCACGGGTGTCAGTCCCGGATATTGGCGTCGCACCGCGTTGACCGCATCGCGGTTCGTGGCCTGTCCCTTCGGAGAAACCGGGGCACGCATGTACCGCACCGGA
>NZ_CAWMPM010000059.1:0-24810 GCF_963869435.1 Nocardia violaceofusca NBRC 14427 | reverse complement strand
CCTCCGACGGCGCCGCGATCGAGATGCGCGACGGTGACGACGAGGACCTCGAGCGTGCCGCGGCGAACCTCGGCATCAACCTGTCCCGCAACGAGGCTGCGACGGTCGACGACCTCGCGCAGTAGCCGATCGGTCCCGGCGCCCGCATTGGGCGCCGGGGCATAGTTTCCCGCTCCGCGGAAGTGGTCCGCCACGGCGGACGAACTAGCGAACTTTGCTCGATACTGAACCCGAACAGGGGAAAGGAAGTTACGTGCTAGACGTCAACTTCTTCGATGAACTCCGGATCGGCCTGGCGACCGCCGAAGACATTCGCAACTGGTCCTACGGTGAGGTCAAGAAGCCGGAGACCATCAACTACCGCACGCTCAAGCCGGAGAAGGACGGCTTGTTCTGCGAGAAGATCTTCGGTCCCACCCGGGACTGGGAGTGCTACTGCGGCAAGTACAAGCGTGTCCGCTTCAAGGGCATCATCTGTGAGCGCTGTGGCGTCGAGGTGACCCGCGCCAAGGTGCGTCGTGAGCGGATGGGCCACATCGAACTGGCCGCGCCGGTCACCCACATCTGGTACTTCAAGGGTGTGCCGAGCCGTCTCGGTTACCTGCTGGACCTGGCGCCGAAGGATCTCGAGAAGATCATCTACTTCGCCGCCTACGTCATCACCGCCGTCGACGAGGATCTGCGCCACAACGAGCTGTCCACGCTCGAAGCGGAGATGGAGGTCGAGAAGAAGACGATCGCCGACCAGCGCGACGCCGACCTGGAGGCCCGCGCCCAGAAGCTCGAGGCCGACCTGGCCGAGCTCGAGGCCGAGGGTGCCAAGTCCGATGTCCGCCGCAAGGTCAAGGACGGCGGCGAGCGCGAGATGCGCCAGCTGCGCGACCGTGCCCAGCGGGAGCTGGACCGGCTCGACGAGATCTGGACCACCTTCACCAAGCTGGCTCCCAAGCAGCTGATCGTGGACGAGGTGCTCTACCGCGAGCTGCAGGACCGCTACGGCGAGTACTTCACCGGCGCGATGGGTGCCGAAGCCATCCAGAAGCTGATGGAGACCTTCGACATCGAGGCCGAGGCCGAGAACCTGCGCGAAACCATTCGCACCGGTAAGGGCCAGAAGAAGCTGCGTGCGCTCAAGCGGCTGAAGGTCGTCGCGGCCTTCCAGACCAACGGCAACTCGCCGATGGGCATGGTGCTCGACGCCGTTCCGGTGATTCCGCCGGAGCTGCGCCCGATGGTTCAGCTCGACGGTGGCCGCTTCGCCACCTCCGACCTGAACGACCTGTACCGCCGCGTGATCAACCGCAACAACCGCCTCAAGCGACTGATCGACCTCGGCGCCCCCGAGATCATCGTCAACAACGAGAAGCGGATGCTGCAGGAGTCCGTGGACGCGCTGTTCGACAACGGCCGTCGCGGTCGCCCGGTGACCGGGCCCGGTAACCGCCCGCTGAAGTCCCTGAGCGATCTGCTCAAGGGTAAGCAGGGTCGTTTCCGTCAGAACCTGCTCGGTAAGCGCGTCGACTACTCGGGCCGTTCGGTCATCGTCGTCGGTCCGCAGCTGAAGCTGCACCAGTGTGGTCTGCCCAAGCTGATGGCGCTGGAGCTGTTCAAGCCGTTCGTGATGAAGCGTCTGGTCGACCTGAACCACGCGCAGAACATCAAGTCCGCCAAGCGGATGGTCGAGCGGCAGCGCGCCCAGGTGTGGGACGTCCTCGAAGAGGTCATCGCCGAGCACCCGGTCATGCTGAACCGTGCGCCCACGCTGCACCGCCTCGGTATCCAGGCCTTCGAGCCGCTGCTGGTCGAAGGTAAGGCCATCCAGCTGCACCCGCTGGTCTGTGAGGCCTTCAACGCCGACTTCGACGGTGACCAGATGGCCGTGCACCTGCCGCTGTCCGCGGAGGCGCAGGCCGAGGCCCGCATCCTGATGCTGTCGTCGAACAACATCCTGTCCCCGGCGTCCGGCCGCCCGCTGGCCATGCCGCGTCTGGACATGGTGACCGGTCTGTACTACCTGACCCGCCTGGAAGAGGGCGCCAAGGGCGAGTACCGGCCTGCCACCGCGGATGCTCCCGAGCAGGGCGTCTACGCGTCGCCGGCCGAGGCCCAGATGGCCGTCGACCGCGGCGAGCTGACGGTTCGCTCGCTGATCAAGGTGCGTCTGACCGAGCAGCGCCCGCCGAAGGATGTCGAGGCGGAGCTGTTCCCCGAGGGCTGGCAGCGCGGCGACGCGTGGCTGTGTGAAACCACCCTGGGCCGCGTCATCTTCAACGAGCTGCTGCCCGCGGACTACGCGTTCATCAACGAGCAGATGCCGAAGAAGCGGCAGGCGACCATCATCAACGATCTCGCCGAGCGCTACCCGATGATCGTGGTCGCGCAGACCGTCGACAAGCTCAAGGACGCCGGCTTCTACTGGGCCACGCGTTCGGGTGTCACCGTCTCCATGTCGGACGTTCTCGTTCCGCCGGAGAAGGCCGAGATCATGGAGCGCTACGAGGCGCAGTCCGACCAGATCGAGAAGAAGTACCAGCGTGGTGCTCTCGACCACCAGGAGCGCAACAACGCCCTGGTCAAGATCTGGCAGGAAGCGACCGAAGAGGTCGGTAAGGCGCTGCGTGCGCACTACCCGGCCGACAACCCGATCATCACGATCGTCGATTCGGGCGCCACGGGTAACTTCACCCAGACTCGTACCCTCGCGGGCATGAAGGGGCTGGTGACCAACCCGAAGGGTGAGTTCATTCCGCGGCCGATCAAGTCCTCGTTCCGTGAGGGCCTGACCGTTCTGGAGTACTTCATCAACACCCACGGTGCGCGAAAGGGTCTGGCCGACACCGCGCTTCGTACCGCCGACTCGGGTTACCTGACCCGTCGTCTGGTGGACGTGTCGCAGGACGTCATCGTGCGCGAGACCGACTGTGGCACCGAGCGCGGCATCCTCGTCGCGATCGCCGAGAAGCAGCCCGACGGTCTGCTCATCCGCGATCCGCACGTGGAGACCAGCACCTATGCCCGGACGCTGGCCGCCGACGCGGTCGACGCCGACGGCAACGTCATCGTGGAGAAGGGTCACGACCTCGGCGACCCGGCCATCGAGGCGCTGCTCGAGGCCGGCATCACCGACGTCAAGGTCCGCTCGGTCCTCACCTGCACCACCGGCACCGGCGTGTGTGCGACCTGCTACGGCCGCTCGATGGCGACCGGCAAGCTGGTCGACATCGGTGAGGCCGTCGGTATCGTCGCCGCCCAGTCCATCGGTGAGCCCGGTACCCAGCTGACCATGCGTACCTTCCACCAGGGTGGTGTCGCGGGTGACGACATCACCGGCGGTCTGCCCCGCGTGCAGGAGCTGTTCGAGGCTCGTGTGCCCAAGGGCAAGGCGCCGATCGCGGAGGTCTCGGGCCGGATCCGGCTCGAGGACGACGACCGCTTCTACAAGATCACCATCATTCCGGACGACGGTTCGGACGAGGTGGTCTACGACAAGCTGTCGAAGCGTCAGCGTCTGCGGGTGTTCAAGCACGACGACGGTTCCGAGCGTCTGCTCGCCGACGGCGACCACGTCGAGGTCGGCCAGCAGTTGCTGGAGGGCTCGGCCGATCCGCACGAGGTGCTGCGCGTGATGGGTCCGCGTCAGGTGCAGATTCACCTGGTGCACGAGGTCCAGGAGGTGTACCGGTCGCAGGGTGTGTCCATCCACGACAAGCACATCGAGGTCATCGTTCGCCAGATGCTGCGCCGCGTCACCATCATCGACTCGGGTGCGACGGAGTTCCTGCCCGGTTCGCTGGTGGAGCGCTCGGAGTTCGAGGGATCCAACCGCCGCGTCGTCGCCGAGGGTGGCGAGCCCGCGTCGGGTCGCCCGGTGCTGATGGGTATCACCAAGGCGTCGCTGGCCACCGATTCGTGGCTGTCGGCGGCCTCCTTCCAGGAGACGACTCGTGTCTTGACGGACGCGGCGATCAACTGCCGCTCCGACAAGCTGATCGGCCTGAAGGAGAACGTGATCATCGGTAAGCTGATCCCGGCCGGTACCGGTATCAACCGCTACCGCAACATCCA
Organism: Nocardia violaceofusca NBRC 14427; assembly: GCF_963869435.1. NCBI lineage: Bacteria > Bacillati > Actinomycetota > Actinomycetes > Mycobacteriales > Nocardiaceae > Nocardia > Nocardia violaceofusca. The sequence continues at coordinate 20,745 of NZ_CAWMPM010000059.1, read as the reverse complement.
GGTGCAGCCGACCGAAGAGGCCCGTGCCGCGGCGTACGCGGTGCCGTCCTACGACGACACCTACTACAGCCCGGAGGGCTTCGGCACCACGACCGGTGCCGCGGTCCCGCTGGACGACTACGGTTTCAGCGACTACCGGTAATCCCGCGTAGTAAGGCACTTCGCCCCGCCTCGGTCATCCGAGGCGGGGCGTTGTCGTATCGGCCGGGTCGGCCGGTGCGCTAGGGCTCGTCGGGCGAGGACCGGTCGGGCGCGTGGTCGGGGGAATCGAGCAATCGCGTGCGAAGGTGCTCGAGAACCAGGTCGAGCGCCTGCCGGGTCGGATGGCCGGGCGTGTCGATGAGATGTTCGGTCAGTACGGAATGCGGCGGCGTCGGCGCGTCCGGATTCGCATCCTCGGGGTCCAGTTCCACTGCCACGAAGGCCGGGCCCAATTGTCTGCGCAGCGAGGCGAATCGTTCCTCCGGGACCAGTCGATCACCGCGGAATCGCAGGCCGAGGACGCCGAGGCCCTGCGCGCATCGTTGCTGAATGCGCGCGAGATCCGCGGTGCCGATACCGATTTCGGCACGTCGGCGGCGCGTCACCGGTACCGGCGTGGCCGGTTGCGACAGCACCGGCGCGAGCAGATGGTCGTCGGCGGCCATGGCGAGGGCGAATCCTCCGGTCAAGCACATGCCGACGGCCCCGATGCCCGGCCCGCCGCAACGCCGGTGTTCGGCGGCGCCCAGGGCGCGCAGCCAGTTCGTGATGGGTGAGGCTCCCGGGCCGGCCAGCATGCTGAACTCTCGTCCGATGCAGAGCCGGGCCATGGCGCCGACACCGTAGGCCGCGCTGCTCAGCAGGCCGTGAGCGGCCGGATTCGGATCGCGTCCGGCCGTACCGAACATATCCGGCAGCACCGCGGTCAGGCCGAGATCGCGTACCCGGCGGGCGAATTCGGCGACCCTCGGCGTGATGCCGGGGACTTCGGTCATCACGATCACCGCCGGGCCCGATCCCGATCGGAGTATCGGGTGGCTGATACCCGTGTGACTGAACGATTCGCGCGTGAAGTCGATCAGGGGATCGTCGGCCATGATGTCTCCGTGGCTCGGGCCTGCGCGTCGAAGGTGCGGCGGGCGGCGATGAACAGGGTGGTGCAGACGTCGGTGAGCGCGGCGGGGGATTGCGGGCTGCCGCCCATCAGCCAGTCGACCAGGAGATGGTTGACGCCGCCGACGAGGGCGACCGCCGCCGAATGTTGTTCGAGCGACAGCGGTTCGGCGCGGGTGGCGGCCCAGGCGGCGGTGACGATCTCGGCGAATTCGCGCAGCACCTCGTGGCGGCGTTCCTCCATGGTGGGGGATACACCGACGGCCTCGATCAGGGCCACCCTGGCAAGTCGCCGATCCTCGGTCAGATTTCCGATGAACGTCTGCAATCCGGCGCGGGTCTGGGCGTCGATGTCGTCGCCCGCGGAGGTCATCGCGGCCACGGTCGCGGCGCGCACCCGCGTCACGACTTCGGAATACAGGGCGGCCAGGCAACTTTCGCGGTCGGTGAAGGATTCGTAGAAGTAGCGTTCGGTGAGTCGTGCGGCGCGGCAGATCTGTTTGACCGAACTGCCCGCATAACCGCTGGTGCCGAAAACCTCCAGTGCGGCGTCCAGGATCGCCGCGCGCCGCTGCTCCCGGCGCTCGTCCGGCATCAGTCCCTGGTACTTCCGTCCTGGCATGCCCCTGTCCTCACGTCCCGACCTATGGCACACTAGAGCATCGTTGCTGACACGCAGGCATGTCAGAATGGAGAACCATCCATGACCTCACCGATCGCCGGTCGTGTCGTCGCGGTGACCGGCGGGGCGCGGGGCATAGGCCGGGAGATCGCGCGTGTGCTCGCCGAGGCCGGTGCCCGGGTCGCCATCGGCGACCGCGACGAACCGGCGGCCATCACCACCGCAGCCGAATTGTCCGGTACCGTGCGCGGATTCGCCCTCGACGTGACCGATACGGAGTCCTTCCGCACCTTCCTCGCTGCCGTGGAATCGCTGTGGGGTCCGATCGACGTACTGGTCAACAATGCCGGCGTGATGTGGGTGGGCTCGTTCGACGACGAGCCCGAGGCCGCGACCGCGCGCATGCTGGAGGTCAATCTGCACGGCGTCATTCGCGGCGTGCGGCTGGTCGCACCGGGCATGCGGGCGCGCGGGCAGGGCCACATCGTCACCATCGCCTCGGCCGCCGCGCGGTTGTCCCCGCCCGGCGAATCGACCTATGCCGCGACCAAACACGGGGTGCTCGGCTACCTGACCGGCGTGCGCGAGGAACTGCGCGGCAGCGGCGTGCGGATCTCGGTGATCATGCCGGGGGTGGTCGCGACCGACCTGGCCGCGGGTACCGACACCGGCGCCGCGAAACTGCTGGAGCCCGCCGATGTGGCGCGAGCGGTGCTGCGGACGATCGAAGACCCCCGGTTCGAGGTCACCGTGCCGGGGTACATCGGTCCGCTCGTCCGGCTCGCCGAACTGCTTCCCCAACGCCTGCGAGACCTGACCTTGCGTCGCATGGTCCCGGATCAGGTCGCCGCGACCCGCGGTTCCACCGCCCGCGCCGCCTACGAACGTGGCCTCACCGATCCGGCCGATCCCACCGGCGAGGACGGCTCGTGACCACGACCCGAGGTCGGCGGCCGATCATCGCGGCCGGCCCGTCGCTGCATGGCGCGCTGAACGCGACGTAGCGACCACAGACCGCGTCGGCGCAGCATTGAGCCGCCCGCGCCGACGCATCCGGCCTGCCGGTTCCGGTCGACCGGAACCGGCAGGCGCTCGGGGGAAGCGATCGGCGTCGTCCCGGACTATCCGCCGACGTAGGCGGCGAGGTGTTCGCCGGTGAGGGTCGAGGAGTCGGCGACCAGATCGGCCGGTGTTCCCTCGAAGACGACGCGCCCGCCGTCGTGGCCGGCGCCGGGACCCAGGTCGATGATCCAGTCGGCATGTGCCATCACGGCCTGGTGGTGTTCGATGACGATCACCGATTTGCCCGAGTCCACGAGGCGGTCGAGCAGGCCGAGCAGATTCTCCACGTCGGCGAGGTGCAGACCCGTGGTCGGCTCGTCGAGAACGTAGACCCCGCCCTTCTCGCCCATGTGGGTGGCGAGTTTGATGCGCTGGCGTTCACCGCCCGAGAGCGTGGTGAGGGGCTGGCCCAGTTTCAGATACCCGAGTCCGACATCATCGAGGCGCTGCAGAATCTTGTGCGCCGCCGGGATTTTCGCCTCACCCGCGCCGAAGAACTCCTCGGCTTCGGCGACCGACATCTCCAGTACCTCGCTGATGTTGCGCCCGCCGAGGTGGTAGTCCAGAACGGCCGCCTGGAAGCGTTTCCCGTCGCATTCCTCGCAGGTGGTCGCGACGCCGGCCATCATCGCCAGATCGGTGTAGATCACGCCCGCGCCGTTGCAGGTGGGGCACGCGCCTTCGGAATTCGCGCTGAACAGCGCCGGCTTGACGCCGTTGGACTTGGCGAATGCTTTGCGGATCGGCTCGAGCAGTCCGGTGTAGGTGGCCGGATTGCTGCGCCGCGAACCGCGAATCGCGCCCTGGTCGACCACCACGACGTCCTCGCGGTCGGCGACCGATCCGTGGATGAGCGAACTCTTACCGGATCCGGCCACGCCGGTGACCACACACAGCATACCGAGCGGGATGTCGACGTCCACGTTCTTCAGGTTGTGGGTGGAGGCGCCGCGAATCTCCAACGCGCCGGATGACTTTCGCGGGGCGTCCTTGAGTTTGGCCCGGTCGTCGAGGTGGCGGCCGGTGATCGTGTCGCTGGCACGCAGGCCCTCGAGGTCGCCCTCGAAACAGACTGTGCCGCCCTGGCTTCCGGCCCCCGGACCCAGATCGACGATATGGTCGGCGATCGCGATCGCCTCCGGTTTGTGCTCCACCACCAGCACCGTGTTGCCCTTGTCGCGCAACTGCAGCAGCAGGTTGTTCATCCGCTCGATGTCGTGGGGGTGCAGGCCGATGGTGGGCTCGTCGAAGACATAGGTGACATCGGTCAGGGAGGATCCGAGGTGGCGAATCATCTTGGTGCGCTGCGCTTCACCGCCGGAGAGCGTGCCCGCCGGCCGGTCCAGCGACAGGTAGCCGAGGCCGATCTCGGTGAACGAGTCGAGCAGGTGCTGCAGGCCCTTCAGCAGCGGCGCGACCGACGGCTCGTCGAGTTCGCGCACCCATGCGGCGAGATCGCTGATCTGCATCCGGCAGACGTCGGCGATGCTCTTGTCACCGATCTTCGAGGACCGGGCCTCGACGCTGAGCCGGGTGCCCTCACATTCCGGGCAGATCGTGAAGGTCACCGCACGCTCGACGAACGCGCGGATATGCGGCTGCAGCGAGTCGACATCCTTGGACAGCATCGACTTCTGGATCTTGGGGACCAAACCCTCGTAGGTGAGGTTGATGCCCTCGACCTTGATCTTGGTCGGCTCCTTGTAGAGCAGATCGTGCAGTTCGCGCTTGTTGTACCTGCGGATCGGCTTGTCCGGGTCGAACAGTCCGCAACCGCGGTAGATGCGGCCGAACCAGCCGTCCATGCTGTAGCCGGGGATGGTGAGCGCGCCCTCGTTGAGCGACAGGCTCTCGTCGTAGAGCGCGGTCAGGTCGAAGTCGGTGACCGAGCCCATGCCCTCACAGCGCGGGCACATACCGCCGAGGCGGTGGAAGGTCGCCTTCTCGGCCTTGGTCTTACCGCCCCGCTCGACCGTGATCGCACCGCTGGCGGTCACCGAGGGCACATTGAACGAATACGCGTTCGGCGAGCCGATCTGCGGCTGGGCGAGGCGGCTGAACAGGATGCGCAACATCGCGTTGGCGTCGGTGGCGGTGCCGACCGTGGAGCGGGGGTTCGCGCCCATCCGCTCCTGGTCGACCGAGATCGCGGTGGTGAGGCCGTCCAGGAAATCGACCTCCGGCCGCGACAGCGTCGGCATGAAGCCCTGGACGAAGGCGCTGTAGGTCTCGTTGATCATCCGCTGCGATTCCGCGGCGATGGTGCCGAAGACCAGCGAACTCTTCCCCGATCCCGAGACGCCGGTGAAGACGGTCAGGCGCCGCTTGGGGATTTCGACACTGATGTCTTTCAGGTTGTTGACCCGTGCACCATGCACGCGGATCAGGTCGTGGGTGTCGGCAACGTGCCGGCCCGGCGTCGCGGCCTTGCTCATGGTTTCTCCAATGTCGGGTGGGCGGCCCGGTCCGCCGACCGGCTCGGTTGTCGGGGGTCGGCTCAGGAGGCCTGTTGGATCCGCAGCAGATTGCCCGAGGGGTCGCGGAACGCGCAGTCGCGCAGTCCGTAGGGCTGATCGGTCGGCTCCTGCACGACCTCGGCCCCGTTCGCCTGCAGCCGCTCGAACACCTCGTCGACGTTCTCGGCGGCCAGATTGAGGCTGGCGAAAGTGCCCTTGGCCATCATCTCGGAGATGGTGCGCTGCTCCTCCTCGGTCACGCCGGGGGTGGCGTTCGGCGGGTAGAGCACGATCGAGATGTCCGGCTGTCCGGCGGGGCCCACCGTGATCCAGTGCATGCCCTTGAAGCCGACGTCGTTGCGCACCTCGAAGCCGAGGGTGTCGCGGTAGAAGGCCAGCGCCGCCTCCGGATCGTCTTGCGGGAGGAAGGTGTCGTGAATGGTGATGTTCATGTCGCTCACGCTAATTCCTACTCCGTAACCTGCGCTTCTCGATTCCTGATCGGTCTGGTGACCTGTTTCGCGACACACGACGGCATGCCCAGGGTGGCGTCGGCGGCCTCCCGCCGGTAGACGCTCGGCGGTACTCCGACCAACTCGGTGAAGCGGGTGCTGAAGGTGCCCAGTGATTGGCAGCCGACCTCGAAGCACACCTCCGTGACGCTGAGATCGCCGCGCCGCAGCAGCGCCATCGCGCGTTCGATGCGCCGCGTCATGAGGTATCCGTACGGTGACTCCCCGTAGGCGAGGCGGAACTGCCGGCTCAGATGCCCCGCGGACATGTGCACATCGCGGGCGAGGGCCTCCACGTCCAGGGGTTTCGCGTATTCCCGGTCGATGCGGTCGCGGACCTTGCGCAACCGCGCGAGATCGCGCAGGCGCGGGTCGGGGGCAGATGTGCTGCTCACAACGCGATGGTGCCACGTGGCACCGACATTGCCCAGCAACCCTCACCACGAGCGGGACGAGGAGATGCGGAAGGTGAGGTCAGCGCTCTCGGACCGCTGGGCATGTCTTCCCCGCGAGATGGCATTTGTCCTCGAATCCGGCGGGCAGCCAATTTCCGGACAGCAGCAGCGGATGATTCGGGAAGTGCAGATGGGCGGCCACGACGAATATCAGTACGGCCCAAGGGGTTCGGACCTGCCACTGGTGGAAGGTGTTGTTGCGGTCGACGTAGCGCGCGACCACCTGGTCGGCGGCGGTCAGGTCGATCGTCTCGAGCGAGGCCCAGCGGATTCGGAAGGAGTAGTCGGGATTGGTGAGGTGGATGCGGCGGTCGGAGATCATCACCGAACCGGGACGTTCGGCGATCCAGCGCGGCTGGGACGCGGCCTCCGCACGCTGGCGCCGGGCCTGGTTCACCAGCGCATTCCCCAGTTGCGCGGCCGCGACGAAGGAGGCGCTGCCCGCGACGTAGATGTTGTTGCGGGTCCAGCCGCCGTTGCCGGGCGAGCGCCAGAACGACCAGGTCGCCGGGCCCTCGGCGATACACACCTCACCCGGATCGATCCGGATCCGGGTCGACTTGACGGGCATGCGCGCCAACTCCTCGCGGCGCAGCAGATCGAGCACCCCGCACGTGTACAGCAGGTGGTCGTCGAACCACGTCCATCCGGCCCGGTCGGCGAGGGCTCGGTCGATATCGGCCAATGGGTCGAACACTGCGATCTCACCACCTTCATCGACATCTGCGGCGCTGGATATCCACGGTATCGGAGGAGGCCGCGCCCGGCGAGGGCCGCCGAATCCGCCCGGTGAGGACGCCGGATTCGTCCGGTAAACTGCTGACGCCTCGGTGGGCTCGACCAGAAGGGGGACCGTGGCCGCACTCGCGATCGGCGAGACGTTCGCCGATTACCTCATCGAGGGCGTGCTCGGCCGTGGCGGAATGGGAACGGTCTATCTCGCCCGCCATCCCCGGCTGCCCCGCCGGGTGGCACTGAAGCTGCTCGACCGCGAGGTCTCCGCCGATCACGAGCGGCGCCGCCGGTTCGATCAGGAAGCCGATATCGTTGCCCGCCTGGAACATCCGGGCATCGTGCGGGTCTACGACCGCGGCGCCGACGACGGGCACCTGTGGATATCGATGCAGTATGTGCACGGCACCGATGCGGCGCGGCTCGACCGGCGCGCCCTCACCACCGAACGGGTGCTGCGCATCGTCACCGAAACCGCTGCGGCACTGGACTATGCGCACGGCAAGGCGGTGTTGCACCGCGACATCAAACCGGCGAACCTTCTCCTCGAAGCGCCCGAGGCCGGCCGCGCCGAACGGACCGTCCTCACCGATTTCGGCATCGCGCGATTGCAGGACGCCGACACCGAACTCACGGTCACCGGCACCCTCACCGCCACGCTCGCCTACGCCTCGCCCGAGCAGCTCTCCGGCGAATCGCTGGACCATCGCTGCGACCAGTACTCCCTGGCCTGCACCCTTTTCACGCTGTTGTGCGGGCGACCGCCCTATGCCGGAACCAATCCGGGTCAGGTGGTCGCCGGGCACGTCACGAAACCGATTCCCCGGCCGACCGCGCTGCGCGCGGACCTGCCGCCCGCCCTCGATCCCGTGCTGGCGCGGGCGATGGCGAAGCAGCCGCACGAGCGGTACGGCAGCTGTGCGGAATTCGTGGCTGACGTGTCGGAAGCGCTGTCCGGCAACAGATTCGGCGCGGTCAGTGACGTCTACCGTGCTCCCGCTCCGGATCATGCGGCCGGTACGGATTCGCGGGAGTCCGCCTCGCAGCCGCAGGAACACTCGGCGGCGCGGTTGGCGCAGGGATACCCGACATCGGCGACCGCACCGACGCAGTCCCGGGCACAGTCGGCGTTCGGCGCACCGGGGCCCGGGCATCGGCCGGCGCAGGGGCCCCCGCATTCCGACGGCGCCGGTTCCGGGCAGTCACCGGTAGTGCCCGCCCGGGCAGCGCGGCGGAAAGTGCGGATCCGGCGGGGTGCGGCTGCGGCGGGTGTCGTCATCGTGCTGGCCGGTGCCGGGGTGGCGGTCGACAGATGGTCGGGCGGGCATTCGACGGCCGACGGCGGCTGGGGGCCGAAGTACCAGCCCATCGCGGACAATTTTGCGCAGGTGGTATCCGCGCGCCCCGGCGAGACCGGATGGCTGGGGACGCGGTGCGCGGTGGATCCGACGACGGGCGACCGGGCGGCGATAGCCTGTGAGAATCCGGACCGCGATCTGCGGGTGGAACTCGTCGACCTCGAAAAGGTAGACGCCGCCGTGGAATTCGCCGCGGACGCGAGTAAGCACAGTGGCGATCTGCTGGCGAGACATCCGGGCTTCACCGATCCGCTGGATGTCGTGCTGCCCACGCCGGATGCGACCGGGCCACAGGACCTCTACACGCTGTTTCCGCAGGATGTGCACCGGTCCCGATTCGTCGTCGGCCTGCGCTGGACCAAGCACGCGGCGCTGGAGGTCTACGATCGCTGGTGGCGGCAGCTGCCGTTGGGTATCGCCCCGCCGGATGCGTCAGCCCCGGCGGATGCGAAAACCGAAGCGCCGGACAGTGTTCCGTGGTGCTACGCGGCCAGGACCGCGACCGACGTCAACGACGATACGCCAGGCGGCACCGGATCCGGTCCGGATGCCGTGTTGGGCTACGAGTTCGCGCAGTACGCCACCCGAAGCGGTTCGGCGGCAAGGCAATACGCCGTGCCCGAAGCGGCGGCGGTGCCCGCTGCCGAAACCCTGCAGGCTCGGATCGCCCAGGTGCCGGTGGGCACCCAGCACTGCGTGCACGTGACCGGTGGCGATGTCCCGGACCGCTTTCAGGTGCAAGTTTTCGAACGCCGTCCCGACCGCGGGTTCCTCTACCACGCCTACACCGCCATCACGGCCGACCGCGACGGCCGCGTGCTGATCCGGGAGATCCGGACCTGATCCGGCACCGGTCGGAAGAGGTACTACGACCATATATCGCTGGTCCTGGGGCACTTCACAGATCGCCGGACGCTGTCCTAGCGTTGTCGGATGGCTGCACCCGAGCCGTCCGGTGACGAGCATCGCCGCAGCAGGGGCCCGTTCGCGCGGGCACGTGTCGCCGATGCGCTGAGCTACGGCGGGCTGGTTGCCGTGCGGATGTGGTGGCGAGAACCCGCCGACTATCGCTGGCTGCTGAGCACGCTGCGCAACCAGGCGGCACTCGGCTTGCTGAAATTCTCGATCGGCACATCCGGCTTGGGCCTGAGTTTCGTCGCCCTCATGCTCCTGCTGTCGGCCGAAGGCCCGCAGAACGCGGCCGGCCGGGCGGTTATCGGCCTGTTCGCCGTTCTGGCGTTGGTGGTGGGCGTGCGCTGGTACCTGCTGCCGTGGCCGAGTGCCTGGGCGTCACTGGCGTTGATCGCGCTCGCAGACCTCGGCATCACGATCAACGGTCTGCTGGTCTCCAACCGTGTGGCGATGATCAACAACACCGCCCTCATCCTGACCGGTGGCTATCTGGCGCTCTTCCACAGCGCCAAGGCGCTCGCCGTGCACGCGGGTTGGTCGCTGTTCTCGGTGCTGCTGGTCACGGTACGAATGGGCACCCCCGCCAACTCGGATCGTGACGTCCCACTCGCGATCGCCACCACGCTGATCATGGTGCTCGCCGTCGTCCTCGTACTGCCGACGCTGCAGTTCTTCTATTGGGTGCTCCGCACGAACGCGTTGTCGGATCCACTGACCACCCTGTTGAACCGGCGTGGACTCGACTACCACCTGCCCGGATTGTTCGCCGCCGGTACGCCGATCTGCGCGATGATCATCGACCTGGATCGATTCAAGGAGGTCAACGACACCTTCGGTCATCAGGAGGGCGACAGGGTGCTGGCCAGAACCGCGGCACGGTTGCGCGACACCACCGACCCCGCTGCCACCATCGCGCGCACCGGCGGGGAGGAGTTCACGATCGTCGGACGTCTGGACGCCGGAGCCGCTCGGGCACTGGCCGAGCGGCTCCGGCGCGCGATCGAGAGTTCGGGCGACGGCGCCCTGGTCACCGCCAGCATCGGTGTGGCGGTCCTCGACGACAGCGAAGTAACCGATGACCGTCTCTCGCCCGAGCTGCTACTCCGTTTCGCGGACACCGCCATGTATCGGGCGAAACAGCGAGGCGGCAACGGCATCGTCGTCCGGGAACTACGCGAACCTCTCACCTGAGCGGAAACCGGGGCCACGGGTGCCGCGACTCGGAAATGGGCTCGTCCCAGTGAGATCGATGCGGCAGCATGGGCGATCATGCGCTACTCACTGGCCGACGTCCTGCCCTCGGTGGCCGCCGCCCTGGGGATGGATGTGCACAATCCGACGTGCACTACGTGATCCCCGGCTATCAGCGCGATTCGGGACTGACCCGTGCGGCCTTCCGCGCCGCGGGCACCGTGCATCCGGCCACCGATCTCGATCAGGTGCGGGCCGGAATCCGCGCCGTCGCACGCCATTGCGGCACCGGCCGGCGCTTCGCGTACGCCTACTTCGCCGACCTGGACGTCGCCGGCCACCTGCACGGCCCGGAATCTCCGGAGTGGCTGCGGGTACTGGCCGATATCGACAGCGCGGTGGCGGATCTGCTGACCGACCTCCCAGCCGAGTGCACCCTCCTGATCACCGGCGATCACGGGATGATCCACGCCGATACCGTCGTCGACCTCGACGCCCGCCCGCATCTGCATCGCGGCGTGCGGGCGATCGCCGGCGAGGCCCGGGTGCGCCACATCTATCTCGAGAACGCGTCGGCGCGGTCCGATGTGCTCGCCGCCTGGACCGAGGAATTGTCCACGGCCGCAACGGTTGTCACTCGCGAACAGGCCGTGGACGAGCACTGGTTCGGCCAGACGCCACCCAGTTCGTCCCGCTCATCGCGTCGCGATGACCCGTCTCCGTGCGCGAGTGTCCGATCACGCCCCGGACGTGCCGGGTGCCGAGTCCCGCCGCCGGGTCGATCGGTGCTCGATCGCCGCGGCGACCTCTTCGATCGCTCTTCGGATGAGCCGTCCGTAACCATCGTCCGCGAGTGCGCCGGTATGCCGTCGCGCCGCCGCGATGTGCTCCGCGGCGGCCGCGAACGACCCGAGCAGCCGGTAGTTGTCGGCGAGGTTCAGATGCAGTGAGGGATAGAAGCCGGCGATGTGCAGACTCGCGTGATGGCTCTGCACGCGTGCCTCGGTGAGGGTGTCGGCCGCGTCCAGCGCCCGCACATCCCACACCAGTGCCTGGGCCGGATCGGTGTGGAGGTCGGCCAGGTAGTGGGCGAGGGTGCATCGGTGCAGCGGATCGCCCGCCGGTCCGATGTCCTGCCACAGCGAGACGAGTTGCGTTCGGGCGGAGTCGGTTTCGCCGTTGCGGCCGCGTTCCACGGCCGCGCCGATGGCCGCCATGGTGGGGTCGTGGGCAACGGCGTCGGTCATGATTCCTCGATGTGGCCAGGGGCGACGGGCATCGCCACGGTGGTGAGGTCGCCGTCGTCCGCGGATCGGATGACGACGGGCTGCTTCGGACCGGCGATGTCGATCATCACGTCGGGCCCGATGGCCGCGCCGATCGCCGGATAGAGGGTGGTGATGTCGAAGGTGAGCTCGACGTCCGGCCCGGTTACCGCGGCCGAAACCGCCTCGCTCGTACCGGAACCGGCACTCGCGAGCGCTACCGCCCCGGCGCGGACGCACAGCCGGATATGCCGCGCGCGCAGCGATTCCATCGCCCGGACGAGGGTGTCCCTCGGCGTCACGACGCGTGTGCGGGCGGTCTCGATGGAGCCCAGCAGCATCCGATGGTCGGGAAACGGCCCCGGCAGGATGCGGCACGTCCCGGCCGGCGACTCGCCCGCCCGGAATCGGACGGAATGCGGTCCGGCATCCAGCCGGACCTGATGGTGGCGGCGGATCCGCGGCACGGCCAGCCGCAGATCGTCACCGTCGACGGTGGCGGCCCACTCGGTCGAACTCGGTCGCTCGGGCACCAGGGTGCGGGTGGCGAGCCGGTAGCGGTCGGTGGCCGTGAGCGTCAGCGCCTCGGCCGAGACCTCGACGTGGACGCCGCTCAGGACGGGATGCTCCGGTTCGTGCACGGTCGCGGCGAGTATCTGCTCGACGGCCGTCGCGAAGACCGGACCGCTGACGGTCGCGACCGCCCACCCGCGCCCGGTGCCCAGGGCCGCCTTGATCTCGGCCGCCCGTCCCCGAGCCCGCCGTACGTGCTGTTCCAGTCCGGCGACGTGCTCGTCGATGAGCTGTCCCGCGCTCTCGCCCTCGGCCGCCAGCACCGCCGCGATCGTGTCCAGCGGCATGCCGATCTCGCGCAGCCCCCGAATCGCCACCGCCCGTTCCAGCTGGTCGTCGGCGTAATACCGATATCCAGACATCGGATCCACGATCGCGGGCGGCAGCAACCCGGAATCGGCGTAGAACCGCAGTGCGCTCGCCGTGAGCCCGCTGGCCCGTGCGAACGCTCCGATCGTCACCATTGCGGATTCCGTCACCGCCCCATCATGAAGCTTCAGCCGACCTGAAGGTCAAGGGGTGGTGACGGCCGAGGGCGGTGCCCGGCCTCAGCGGCGCAAGGTCCGCGAATGCGCCGAGACCAGTGCGTGCGGGCAGTGCGGCCGGGCGCGGGGCGGGGGTGCGAAGCCGTCGAACCGCGCCGGCGGCGCCGGTGCGCGCAGGGTCACCGTCGACGTCCACGGCCGCGCCGGTATCTCCATCCGGCACGCGACGTTCCAGCCGAACGGAATCGCATGGGCGCGTTCGCCGTGTTCCTCCAGGCGATCGGTGAATTCCGCGAGGACGTCCAGGGTGTCGGCGAGATGGGTCAAGACATCGGCCTGATCGGAGCCGAGGGTGAAACGGCTGCCGCTCGCCACGCAGAACGGGCTGCCGGCGAGTACGACGAACGATGCGTCGCTGTCGGCGCACAGCCGCCGGACCGTGCGCACGGCGTCACCGCTGATGGGGCAGTCGCCGGGTTCGACGACGATCCGCACCAGCAGGCAATCGAAGAATCGCCGCGGTACGCCCACGGCGGTGGTGGGCAGTTCCACCGCACAGGGACCGGCATCGACGGGCGTGTATTCGAAACTGCGCCAACGACTTCCGGAAATTCTCATCGCCGTGCCCGCCTCACGGTGCGGCCGGCGCGTTCCGCTCGACGCCGCAGAGGGTGTAGCAGAACACGAACGGTTCGGTGCCGTCGTTGAACCAGGCGTGCGGTGCGCCGTGCTGCACGACGCAATCGCCCGGTCGCAGTGCCACATCCACATCGTCGCCGATCCGCAGACGGCCCTCGCCGCTGAGCACCACCACGAAGTCGACGCTCTCGGTGGCGTGCACGCCGGGACGAGCCGGGTCGAAGGCGGCCATCATGCCCGGCAACTTCTGCTCCGCCTCGGCCGCCACCACCGCCATCTCCGCCTCGGACAACTCGGCATCGGGCTCGTAACTCAGGCCCGGCGGGACGGAGATGAAGCCGAAGCGCACTCCGCCGGGTCCGGGAAAGTAGCTGGTGTCGACGTCGGACGGCATCCGGTCGACCGGAAGTGCGGGCAGTTCGTCGACCTCCCACATCCGATGAAGTTGCGCGCCCGGCAGCAGCGCCAGCATCAGCGGCTCGACGTTCTCGTCGGAAAGTACTCGGCCCTGTCCGGAACCGTCGTCCCCGACCACGATCCTGCGCATGGAAACCTCCTGATCCTCATCCATTCCGCGCCGATCCGGACCCGCATTCCGCCGTTGTACAGCCCGTTTCCGGATATCAGCTCACCGGCACGGTAGCGAGCGCCGGGGCATGCCCACATGTCCTGGAACGCAGGGCCATTGTTCAGGTGCGCAGAATCGGAAAACCGGCGATGATATCCGCGATGACCACTGCCGAATCGGAGACGACGAGTGCGATCGAGCCGCACGAGCGGGTCGATTACTGGGCTCATCTGATCAGCTCGTACCAGTGCACCCTGGGCTACCGGTTTCCGACTTCCGCGGATTTTCGCGGACGCACCTCGATGCGGCGTACCGAGTCGTATCAACTGGTCGGCTGGGAATCCGATGCTGTCACCTATTTCCGGAGTCCGCGGCTCATCCGCGCCGACCCCGACTCCGACTATCGGTTGCTCGTACCGATCACCGGCACCCTGACTTTCCGCCACGGTGACGACACCGGTGCGTTGCCGCCCGGCAGTGCGTGCCTGGTCTCCACCGACGAACCCTTCGAGATGTCGATGTGCGAGGGCTCGCACGGGCTCATCGTCACCATTGCGCGCGAGGACATCCGGCACCGTCTCAACCGCCGGGAGCCGCCACCGCGGCCGTTGAACCTCAGCACCGGAATCGGCGGGGTCGCGGGAGCGGTCGCGGGCACCCTGTACACCGAGCGCGCCGCGCTCACCGACCACCAATTCGACACCGTCGCAGAACAATTGGTGGATCTGCTGTGCATGCAGATTCTCGGGGAGGCACCGAGTGCGCCGGCCCAGCTGGCGCAGGTGGAGGCGAGCGCCCGGCGCTACATCCGCACGCATGCGGGCGATCCGGAGCTCACCGGCGCGCGCGTCGCGGCGGCCCTCGGCTGGTCGCTGCGTCAGCTGCAGCTGGCATTCAGTCAGGCCGGTACCACGCCGAGCGAGGTCATTCGGGAGCAGCGCCTGCAGATCGCCCGCGATCGCCTGCGCAATCCCGCCTATCGGCAGCGCAGCGTCGCCGATATCGGCGCGGATCTGGGATTCGGTTCGGCCAGTAGTTTCACCAAGGCGTTCCGCCGCCGCTTCGACACCACCCCCGGACAGTTGCGCGGCTGAACGACCCGGCCGTCGGCCGGAATGCGAACGGCCCGCCTCCGTGCATGGGGTCGGGGGCGGGCCGGCGGTTGCGGAGCGCGGCTCAGTTGAAGATGCCGCCGCCTTGGGTGGCGGACCCGGCCGACCCCGTCACGAACAGGTTCATGATGTTGGTGAAGACGCTGCTCGAGTTCACTGTGCCGGCGGAGTTGGAGTCGATCAGGGCGATAAAGGCGTTCATGAACTGCTTCCTCGTGCATCATGGGTCCGCGGACCCGGTTGGGTGTCCTGCCGTGCTCAGCGCAGTGGAATGAAGCTTAACCAAAATCCGGCAAATCTGAACCACCTTCTTTTCGGATTTTTCGGACACCCCGCCGGACCGGTGGGGCGGTGTGCTGTGGACAGGGTTCCTCGTACAGAGTAAAAAAGTGGAACACGTTTCAATTCTGTGCGCGACGGGAGACGCAATGGACCACGCTGCCATGGGCGAGCTGGTGATGGCCGGATTTCAGAAGCTGGGATTCATCCAGTTCGCGGGGGTGGAAGGGGTGGAATATCTGCCCGGCCGCAACGTGGTGAGCATGGCGCCGAAGCCGGAACACCTCAATCACAACGGCGACGTGCATGCCGCCATTCTGTTCGGCCTGGCCGAAACGGCCGCGATGGGCGCCTCCATCTCCGGCATCGTGGACCTGATGGGCGAGACATTCATCGTCGCGCGCGACGGCCGGATCGAATATCTGGCCCGGGCCAAAGGCGAGGCGGGCCCGTTCCGTGCCACCTCGGAATTGACCGCGGCGGAACTGGAACAGGCCCGCGCCGATATCGCCGCGCAGCAGCCGGTGGAACTGGCGATGCCGGTCGACATCACCGACAGCACCGGTAAGTCGGTCGCCGCGGCCACGTTCACCGCGGTGATTCGGCCGCGGCGCAAATAAGCGGGCGGCGAACGGGTTTCAGCGCTCGCTGTCCAACATGGCCATCTGCGGGGCGGCGTAGCGGTCACCGGCGACCGCCTCGGCGGGCGCCGCCGCCTCGATCGCGGCGAGCTCCGACTCGGAGAGCCGAATCTCCAGTGCGGCAACGGCTTCGGACCAGCGATCCACGCGGCGCGCGCCGATCAGCGGAACGATATCGGCGCCCCGGGTCAGCACCCAGGCGATCGCCAGTTGTGCCACACTCACGCCGTGGCGGTCGCCGATCTCCGCCAGTGCCGAGACCAGCCGGAGATTGGCGGTGAGATTCTCACCCTGGAATCGCGGGCTGTGCGCGCGGAAATCGTCGGGGGCGAAGGTCTGGTTCGCGCGCAGGGAGTCGCTCAGCAATCCGCGCGAGAGCACCCCGTAGGCGGTGATCCCGATGCCGAGTTCCCGTGCCGTCGGCAGGATTTCGCGTTCGATGCCCCGGGTGATGAGCGCGTACTCGATCTGCAGATCGACGATCGGCGCCACCGCCGCCGCACGCCGCAGGGTCTGCGCGCCGACCTCGGACAATCCGATGTGGCGCACATAGCCGGCCTGCACCATCTCCGCGATCGCCCCCACGGTGTCCTCGATCGGCACCGCCGGATCCAGCCGGGCGGGACGGTAGATGTCGACGTAGTCGACTCCCAGCCGCTGCAGCGAATAGTGCAGGAAGTTGCGCATCGCCTCCGGTCGCGTGTCGACGCCGCCGAAGCTGCCGTCCGGACCGCGCAGCGCACCGAATTTCACGCTCAGCTGGTAGTCCTCGCGTGGACGCTGAGCGAGGGCACGGTGGAT
Source organism: Nocardia violaceofusca NBRC 14427 (assembly GCF_963869435.1). Classification (NCBI taxonomy): domain Bacteria; kingdom Bacillati; phylum Actinomycetota; class Actinomycetes; order Mycobacteriales; family Nocardiaceae; genus Nocardia; species Nocardia violaceofusca. The sequence goes on along the minus strand of NZ_CAWMPM010000059.1, from coordinate 3,987 downwards.
CAGCATTTCGTTGTGGCCGGCGCCGTAGAAGTCGCCGGTGTCGACGAGGGTGGCGCCGGAGTCGAGGGCGGCGTGGATGGTGGCGATCGATTCGGTCTCGTCGGAAGCCCCGTAGGCGCCCGACATCCCCATCGCGCCCAGACCGACGCGTCCGACCTTCGGGCCCGTCTCGCCCAGTTGTGTCTGCTCGATAGTCATGACCGAATCCTGCGCCTCGATGCGTCGCCTCGGCAGAGATCGTTTATCGGGGGATCGGCGATCCCTGGCTGCGGCCGCTCGCGCGGGGCACAGTGGAGTGATGAATCGCGAGGAACTGGCCGATTTCCTGCGGCGGCGGCGCGAGCAACTCCAGCCCGCCGATGTGGGTCTGCTGCCCGGCACCCGCCGCCGGACTCCCGGCCTGCGTCGCGACGAGGTCGCCCTGCTCGCCGGGATGTCCACCGATTACTACACCCGCCTCGAACAGTCGCGGGGTCCGCGACCCTCGGTGCAGGTTCTCGGCGCGCTCGCCCGCGCGCTGCGGCTCAGCGACGACGAGCGCGACCATCTCTACCACCTGTGCGGGCATGCGGCGCCGCATCGCGGCGGCGGCGACCGGCACGTCGGGCCCGGGCTGCTCTATCTCCTGGACAAGCTGGAGGACACGCCCGCCTGCGTGGTATCGGACCTCGGCGAGATCCTCGCGCAGAACCGCATGCACATCAACATGACGGGTGACCACACCCGCTTCACCGGCATGGACCGCTACCTGCTGTGGCGCTGGTTCACCGATCCGATCGGCCGGGAGACGTTTCCCGACGCCGACTGGGACCGGCTGACGCGCCGGCACGTCGCCGATCTGCGCGCCACCGCGGCGCGGCGGGCGGGCGACGCCGACGTCACCGAACTGGTGACGAAGCTGCGGGCGGTCAGTCCCGAATTCGAACGGCTGTGGTCGGCGCACGAGGTCGCGGTCCGGATCAGCGATGCCAAGCGGATCCGGCACCCGCAGGTCGGGCTGCTCGACCTGGTCTGCGAAACGCTGGTCACGCCGAATGCGGCCCAGCATCTGCTGGTCTACTATCCGCGTCCCGGAACCGACGCCAAGGAGCGGCTGGAACTGTTGCGTGTCATCGGAACCCAGTCCATGACCGACGACACCGATTCGGGCAGTACGGTTTTCGACCGGAGCTGATCAGCGGGGCGGGAATTCGCGACGGGTGCGTGGGCGCAGCCGCAGATTGGGCAGCGGTGGCGCCGGAATGCGTTGCTGCGGAGTATGTCCCGCGACATCGCCGAAGCGCTCGGTGTCGTGCTTCTCCCACGCGGTGCGGGCGGTGTCGATCTCGTCGTGACTGCGGCCGACGAAATTCCACCACATCACCAGATCCTCGCCGAAGGGCTCGCCGCCGATCAGCACCACCCGCGCGCCGGATTCACTGCGCAACCGCAGTTCGGCGCGGTCGCTGCCCAGATACAGCAGCGGACCGGGTTCGGCGAGGACGTCGTCGATGCGCACCTCGCCCGACATCACCAGCACCGCATGCTCGAATTCCGGTGCCAGCGGCAGACGCGCGTCCGCACCCCGGCCGACGGTGATGTCCGCGCCGACGATCGGGGAGTAGGTGATCGCCGGTGAGCGCACCTCCCCGAGCGAGCCGATGAGCACGGTCGCGCGCAGTCCCGGCCGGGCCAGCACCGGCAGCTCGCGATGCTGCTCGAAATGCGGTGCGATATCGCGGTGCGCATCCGGCAGCGCGATCCAGAACTGCAGTCCCTGCCCGGCGGGCGCACCGGGCACCGTGTACTCCGAATGCGCGATGCCGCGCCCGGAGGTCATCAGATTCAGCTGGCCGGGCTCGATCTCCACATCGGATCCGACGCTGTCGCGATGACGGATCCGGCCGTCGAAGGGCCAGGTCACCGTCTGCAATCCGATATGCGGATGGGGATCGATATCCGGCGGCAGCCGATGCGAGGTCTCGGTCGAACCGAAGTGGTCGAGGAAACACCAGGCGCCGACCGTCGGCAGATCACGCTGCGGCAGTACCCGCATCACCGTGACGCCGCGCACGCCGCCCAGTGGCACCTCCCGGGCCGGATGGAAATCCGCCCGCGGGCCGGGCGCCGGCGACGATTCGCACAGCGCCTCGGCGGGATTCGCCTCGAGATCGCTCATCGGCCACCTCCGGTCCGGGGTCACCGCTGATGCCGGGCGCGGTTACCGCTGAATGCCTTTGCCCACTACGTGAGCATCGTAGTCCGGGTGCTTGTCGAGCCAGCTCTTGATGAACGAACAGCGGGGCACGATCGCGCGGCCGCGGTCGATCGCGTCCGTGATCGCATGCCGCGCCAGCGTGCCGGCCAGGCCCTTCCCGCTGAACTCCGAATCCACCTCGGTGTGGATGAAGGTCGTGTCCTCGCCGTTGTCGCGATATTCGGCGAATCCGGCGAGTTTGTCGCCGTACCACACCTCGTAGCGGTGCTGCGCGTCGTTGCGGACGACTGCTGCGGTCGCGGCCTGATCGATCATCGGGTTACTCCTTCCGTTCCCGCACCGGATGCCTGCTCATGATCGACACGCGATTGAACGCGCCGATGGTCGTCGCGACCCAGACGATCACCGAAACCTGTTCGTCCGACAGCTGTTTCCGCGCATGGGCGTACACACGTTGCAGGGTGTCCTCATCGGGCAACGTGGTGGTCGTCTCGGCGAGTGCGAGGGCGGCGCATTCGGACGGGGTGAACAACTCGGTACGCCGCCAGGCCGGCAACACGTCGAGCTGCTGTCGGGTCACGCCGGCCTTCAGCGCTGCCTGGGAGTGCAGGTCCAGGCAGTACGCGCAGCCGTTGATCTGCGAGACGCGCACGTTGACCAGCTCGACCAGGGAACGGTCGAGACCGGCGGCCGCGGCCGCGTTGCGGACGGCCAGTGCGACGTTGTTGAGCGCACGGAAGGGCTCGGGACTCTGTTTGTCGATCCAGATGCGGGCATCGGCGGCGGGGGTTTGCATAGCGGAGGCATCCTAACCGTGCGCTGCGTCACCATGCGCGGGATGTATGCGACGTCACGCGGGTTCAGATTTGTTGCATGGCAGCGACTCTGCCCTCGTAGAGGCCGATCTTGCGGTCGAGCACGGCGAGTGTGCTGTGCAGGTCCTCGATCTGGGCGAGCACGCCCTCGCGAGTTTTCCGGAACATCTCCAGCCGCTCCGGGGTGGTCTCGTCACCGGCCCGCACCAGTTCGGCGTAGTGGACCATATCGGCGACCGACATCCCGGTGGTGCGCAGGCAGCCGATCAGATGCAGCCAGCTCAGATCGCGATCGCTGAACCGGCGCTTACCGCTGGAATCGCGGCCGATGTAGTCCATCAGGCCGATTCGCTCGTACCAGCGCAGCGTGTCGCGGGTGAGGCCGGACTTCTCCGCGGCATCGCCGATCGAATACTTGGGGCGCTCGTAGTCCTCGGTGTGCTCGAGGGGATTCGCCGTGGTTGCCGTCATCGCCACTCGCCTTCCTGACCCGCTTCCCGACCCGCGGGCCCGCGCTTCGACAGTACCGACCTGGAGTGCACTCCATGCAAGCCCGGGCGCATCGCCCGGGCCCGGCCCGGCCGCGGCTCAGCCCCGCTGCGGCAGTTCCTGCACGGCCCACTTGTTGCCGTCGGGATCGGCGAAATAGGTGAACAGACCCCAGCCCTCGTCCTTGACCGGCGTGGCCTCCACACCCGCGGCCACCAGCTGCCGGTAGGCCTCCTCGGCGCTGGCCACCACCATCTGCATACCGACCACGCTGCCCGGCGCGGCGTCGGTGATGCCCCGGCCGATGCAGATCGAACAGCCCGAACCCGGCGGAGTCAGCTGCACGAACCGGATGTCCTCGGACGGGCTGGCGTCGTGATCGGCGTTGAATCCGATGCTCGTGTAGAAGGCTTTCGCCCGGTCGACGTCGGTGACCGGGATGGCGACGAGTTCGATTTTCCAATCCATGTGAGGAGCATCTCATCG
>NZ_CAWMPM010000058.1:0-26317 GCF_963869435.1 Nocardia violaceofusca NBRC 14427 | reverse complement strand
TGCTCGTGTGTTGGGAAGGAGCGGGGACCTGGTGTCTCCGAGCCCCTTGTTCTGGTTTCGGCCGGAACACGAGGGGGTGTTCGAGGGGAAGCCCCTCGATTCCTTCCTGTCACGGGTGTGACAGTTTCATAGAGTTACGGCGGCTATAGCGGTGGGGAAACGCCCGGTCCCATTCCGAACCCGGAAGCTAAGGCCACCTGCGCCGATGGTACTGCACTCGCCAGGGTGTGGGAGAGTAGGACACCGCCGGAACATACATTCGCGAAGGCCCCCAACCACCAGGTTGGGGGCCTTCCGCATTTCATCGGCTCGACATTTCCCGCAGGCGTTCGCCCAGGGTGGCGAGCTGTTCGCTGGTGCCGTGCTCGCGCCATTCCGGCTTTTCGTGGTCGTCGAGGTAGGCGCCGTGTTCGGTGAGGGTCAGCCGGGTGCCGGCCGCGGTTTCGGCGAATTCGACGGTGGTGAGCGAGACCGTCACGACAGCGTCGTCCACGCCCATCGTGGAGGTGTACACGATGCGTTCGGAGGGGACGATCTCCTGGTAGGTGGTGGTGAAGGTCATCCGCTTGCCGTCGTGTACGCCGGCTGCGATCTCGCGGCCCCCGACACGGAAGTCGAGCTCGTGTTCGGTACCGGGCGCGCTGAACCACTCGGCCTTGCGTTCCGGTTCGGCCCATGCGCCGAAAACCGCTGCGGGAGTGACGGGATAGTCGCGTTCGAGGGTGAACGTGGAATGGACCAGGGAATGCGTGGTCGTCATGGCGACTCCTCGGGTTCGGGGGTGGTGTGCTCGGCGAGAGCTGCGCCGAGCGCGTCGAGGCGGCGTTCCCACGGGGTCTGCCGCGCGTGCAACCAATCCTCGGCGGGACGCAGCGCATCGGGCACCAGATGGCAGGTGCGCACCCGGCCGACCTTCTCCGACCGCACCAGCCCGGCGTCCTGCAGTATCTGCAGATGCTGCACGACGGCCGCCAGGCTCATCTCCAGCGGCTCGGCCAGGGCGCTGACTGCCGCCGGTCCCCGGCCGAGCCGTTCGAGTAGATATCTGCGAGTGGGGTCGGTGAGCGCCCGGAAGATCAGGTCCAGCCGCTCGGTTTGGTTAAGCACCTACTTAAGTGTAGAAGCTCTGCCCTGATAGTCAAGTAGTTACTTAACTGTTGTTGCTCGCGCGTGCGGCTTCGAACGGCAGCCGGTCGAAGATGAAGCGGCTGGCTGTGATTCGGCCGTCGACGACGGTAACCAGTTCCGCCGCAGGGGCGCTCGGTACCGGGAGGGTCGCGGTGTCGTAGCAGACCAGAGCGGTGGTCTCGTCGCCGAAGGCGGCGAACATTGTTGCGCCGGTGAGGATTCGAGTGAAAGGTTCCATGAAGTCGCGATAGGCGGCCGCGCCTTCGATGCGGCCGGCGGGGGCATCGCAGACGATGTCGTCGGCGACGTAGGACATCGCTCGATCGAGGTCCTTTCCGGTCCAGGCCTCGAAATAGGCGAGGGCCACCCGGGCCGCGGGGCTGTGGTTTCCGATCATGTCGTCCTCTTCTCCGGTCGATGGAACCCTGCACCGATATAGACACCGGCCGGGCGCGGAACGGACCGGCTGTCGGTGCCCGATGTGACGATGGGGCGATGACGGAGTCGTCGATGGCCCCGGGCGTGGATGAGCAGACCTTTCGTGAGCTCACCGAGCCCTATCGGGCCGAGTTGCGCACCCACTGCTATCGGATGCTCGGGTCGATGTACGACGCCGAGGACGCGTTGCAGGAGACGCTGCTCGCGGCGTGGCGGGGTATGGCCGAATTTCAGCAGCGGTCGTCGATGCGGACCTGGCTCTATCGGATCGCGACCAATCGGTGCCTCAATGTTCGCCGGTCCGCACTGCGCCGGCCGGTGGCGCCGTTGCCCTTCGACGCGCCGGAGCCGACTCGTCACGGGGAGGTGAGCTGGCTGCAGCCGTGTCCGGACGCGCTGCTGGATCCGCAGCAGGTACTGACCGCACGCGCATCCGTCGAGTTGGCGTTCATCGCCCTGCTGCAACAACTTCCACCGCGCCAGGCCGCCGTGCTCGTCCTGCGTGACGTGCTCGAGTTCAGCGCGGCGGAGGTGGCCGGCCTGCTCGGCCTCACTCCCGTCGCCGTCAAGGCGGCATTGCAGCGGGCTCGTGAACGTCTGGCTCGCCACGGGGGCGGGCGTCCGGAGCCGAAGCCGGGGTCGCCCGCGGAGCGAGGACTCAGCGAGCGCTTCGCGCGGGCCTTCGAGGCTGCCGATGTCGGCGCCGTGGTCGAGCTGCTCACCGACGAGGCGTGGCTGACCATGCCGCCGTGGCCGCACGAGTATCACGGCCGGGCGGCGATCGGTGAATTCCTTCGCGGTATTCCGGCATTTCGGGATCGTGCGGAGATTCGGCTGCAATCGGTGCGGGCCAACGCCCACCCCGCATTCGGCTGCTATTCCCGCCGGGCGGACGGATCGTTTCGGGCGACCGGACTTCTGGTGACGACGCACGGCCCGGACGGTATTTCCGCGCTCGCTCATTTCCCGCCCGCCGACAACTTCCCGCGCTTCGGCCTACCGTTGGCGCTGCCGCCGGGTGGCGCGACTATTTCCTGATGGAATCGTTGTCGAAATAAAACCTAGAAAATTCCTTCAAACTCTTCCGTTGTATAGGTGTTATCGACTATCCTCCGTTTCGGCAAACCATCCGCGACAGGAAGAGCGCAGTCGTTGCACCGGCGCTCCGACCATATAGACAACTTCCGGCTAACGCGCGGTCAGTCGGAGGTGTAAGCGAAGGGCCCGATCCATGACGAGGGAATCGGGCCCTTCGGTATTGTCTGGCGCAATGTCACAGGAAACGAACGCGGGTAGGATGTACGCCGGACAGCCCGTAGAAGACCGGCAGCGGCAGCGACGTGCGCGTTTTCTGGAATCTGGTCTGACAGTGTTCGCCAGAGACGGGTATGCCAATAGCTCGGTCGGAGCCATTTGCAAAGACGCCGGACTTTCCTCGCGTCAGTTCTACGAGGAGTTCACCGGTCGCGAATCGTTGCTGCTGGAACTCTACGAACAGATCGACCGGGAATCCCGGGACGCGGTCGTCGCCGCGTTGGACGCGCATGCCGATGCGAGCGCCATCGAGATCATCGACGCCGGGGTGCGCGCCTATATCGAGTCCATCGGGCGCGATCCGCGCAAGGCCCGCGTCGCGCTGGTCGAGGTGGTCGGCGCCGGGCCGAAGGTGGAGAAGTTCCGGCTGGAGTTGCGTCGCGCCTGGGGTGCACTGCTGGCCGGAGCCGCCGAGGATGCGGCGCTGCAGGGCGAGATCCCCAGCGGCGACTACGAAACGCGCATGCTCGCCATCATCGGTGCGGTGAACTACGTGGTCGACGAGTGGAGCGGTTCGGAGCCGCGCCGGCCCCTCGATGAGGTGATCAGGGTGCTGCGCCGGGTCATCATGGGTGCGGTCAGCGCCTGATCGACGAAGCGTCGTGCCGCCGAACGGGATTCGCTTTAGCATCGAGAGGTGCATGTTTCGCCGGGGGGCGGGCAGTCCCCGACATTCGTCGTCTGCGGAGACAACCCGCTCGTCCACCAGCTGGCCCTGCAGCTGACCACCCGGTTCGCCGATGCCACCGTGACCGCGGTACTGCCGAACCGCAACGGCAGCTACGTTCCACAGCTGGAGAAGTTGGCGCGGGTGCGAATCCTGTGCGCCGAGCGCCTGGACGAGACCGTCCTGCGCGCGGCCGGGGTGGAGCGGGCCCGAGCGCTGGCCCTGGTGGATCAGGCGGACGTGGAGAACTTCCACGCCGCGCTGCGCGCCCACGAACTCAATCCGCGGATCCGGCTGGTGATCCGAATGTTCAACACCGGCTTGGGTTTTCGCATTCGCCGGTTGTTCTCCGACTGTGTGGTGCTGTCGATCTCGGAGATGGCCGCCCCGTCGTTCATCGCCGCGGCCCTCGGCGAGAAGGCGCAGGACTATCTGCGGCTGGGCGAACGCACCCTGTACGTCGCCGCGGCCGGTGATGCGCCGCCGGATCGGGTGGTGGCCGGGCTGGCCGGCGGACCGGGCGCAATCGCGTTGCGCTCGCCGCACGCACCGGCGGACCGGGTGCTGGCGCTGGCCGGGCGGGTGCCGTATTCGCCCGGGGCGCGGCGCCGCTGGCTGAACCAGCTGCGCTATCTGGTCCGTCACGATCTGATCCGGCTGCTGCTGGTGATGCTGATCATCATCGCGGCCGTGTGCGTCATCATGGTGCTGATCGGAAACAGCTGGGGCACAGCGGTATACGAAACGTTGCTGGATTCGGCGGGTGCGGCGCAGCCGGAGCCGGCCCGCGAACCGCTGTTCAAGATCCTGCAATTGGGGGTGGTCTTCACCGGGCTGGCGATGACGCCGGTGGTCACCGCGCTCGTGGTGGGTGGCGTGTTGCGGGCGCAGCTGTCGGAATATTCGATCGACCCCTCACGGATGGAAAACCACGTGGTGGTCGCGGGATTGGGCAATGTCGGAATGCGCGTGGTGGAACAGTTGCGCGACCTCGACGTGCCGGTGGTCGGGCTGGACTACGACGAGAACGCGCGCGGTATCGCGCTGGCGCGCAGCCTGGGGGTGCCGGTGGTGATCGGTCAGGCCACCTGGGAGGACACGTTGCGCGCGGTGGGTGTGCCGAAGGCGCGGGCGCTGGTTCTGCTGACCTCCAGTGACGCGGTGAATCTGGAGGCCGCGATGCTCGGGCAGTCCTATCGTGACGACCTGCGGGTGGTGCTGCGCGTCTCCGACGACGACCTGGCCGACCGGGTCCAGCGCAGTCTCGGGAAGGCGGTGGTGCGCAGCGTCTTCCAATTGGCCGCGCACGGCTTCGCCGCGGCCGTGGTGGAGCGGCGAGTGATCGCCACCCTGACGATCAACCAAGCCACCCTGCTGGTCGCGGAGGTGCCGGTGGAGCCCGGATCGGCGCTGATCGGGTTACGGATCGCCGACCTCGGATCGGCGGAACACACCCGGGTGATCGCGGTGCAGCCGGCGGTCGGGGACGCGCCGGAATGGCAGCCTGCGGCGCAGACGGTGCTCGCCGCGGGCAATCAGCTGGTGGTGGTGGCGACCCGGCGGGGACTCGACGAACTGCTGGAGGTCAGTTGTGCGCCCGCGGTGAACGAAACGGCACGCGAGGCCATCGCGGCGGCTGAGGGGCTGGTCGTCGACGCGGCGGAAAGGCTGGTCGTCGACACGGCGGAGGAGTTGGTCGTCGGCGCGGCGGAGGAGCCGGCCGTCGACGCGGCGAACGTGATCGCCTCCGACGGCAGGGCCGAGGAGCCGGTCGCCGACGCGGAGGCTCGAGGCCCTGGCGACGGGCGGGCCGGAGACGCGGCAGACCGGGAGAGCGGACAACGATGTGCGGACGGGTCGGCCGAGCCGGATGCGGTGGGCTCCTGAGCTTCGTGAACCGACGTAGCCGGGAGTTCGGGCCTCGCCCGCGCTTACCTGGGCACGCGTCGCGGTAGCGTGCGCGTATGGAGACGATTCCGATCCAGATGCCGGACGGGTCGACGGTGCCGGTGCGGTTCGTCGCCGCGAGCGGCCCGCACCGGCATACCATCACCGCGGATGCCCCGCGGCCGGTCATCGTGATCATTCCGGGATTGGGTGTGCCGGGTGAGTACTACGGGGATTTCGCGCGCGAGCTGGCGCGGCGCGGATTCGATGCGGCGATCGGGGAGTTGCGGGGCAACGGTGACAGCCGGCCGAAGCCGAGCCCGTCGAGTACCTACGGCTACCACGAGTTGGTCTCGGTCGATTTTCCGGCGATCTTCCAGGCCGTTCGCACCCGTTTCCCGGACAGCACGCCGATGCTGCTCGGGCACAGTATGGGTGGTCAGCTCGGGGTCATGTACGCCGCACGGATCCGCGGCCGGCTGGGCGGGCTGATCCTGATCGCCTCCGGCACTCCCTACTACCGGGGTTACGGCGGGATCGCCCGCTCCGCGATGCTCGTCGGACCGGCCGCCATCTCGCTGACCGCGAATCTCGCCGGGTTCTGGCCGGGGGATCGCATCACCGCCGGGGGTTTCGGCCGGCAGTCCAAGGTACTGATCTCCGATTGGGCGCGGCTGGCCCGCACCGGCCGGTTCGTACCGGTCGGCGCCGATATCGACTACGACGAGCGCATCGCGCGGCTCACCCTGCCGGTCCTCTCGATAACCATGAGCGGCGACGATCTCACCCCCCGCAGTTCGGCCGCGCATCTGCTGGAGAAACTTCCCGGGGCGCGCGTGAGCACCTGGCACGAGCCGAAACCGCTGGGGCACAACGGCTGGATCATCGATCCGGAATCGACCGTGGACCGCATCGAGAAGTGGGTGCGCGACCTGTAGCCGAACACCGGCCGATTCCGGGCCCGCGAGTGCTTCAATGGACGAATGCGCAGGTGGGTCGTCCGCCGACACCGATGCTCAGGCCGTCGTCTCGCGTCGGCTCGGCAACGAGCGCGGCGGGAGTGACGACGCGCGCGAGCGCCGCCTCCGGATCCACACTCGTCTTGACGGTGCTGGGCTCCGGCCAATTCTTGATGACCCTCGACAGTTCGGTCATGAACGTCTCGATGGCGACGGTCGCCCACGACGTCGGCACGACGATCACCGGAATCCAAACCGCCATCACGCTGTACACGCTGGTGATGGCATCGCTGATGGTCACCGGCGGCAAGGTCGGGACGATTCTCGGGCGGCGGCGGGCATTCGGCGTGGGACTGGTCGTCTACGGTGCGGGCTCACTGGTCACCGGGTTGGCGCCGAATCTGGGGGTGTTGCTGCTGGGCTGGTCGCTGCTGGAGGGCATCGGGGCGGCGCTGATCATGCCGGCGATCGTGTCACTGGTGGCGGCGAACTTCGGCCGCGAACGCCGCGCCGCCGCATACGGTCTCGTCGCCGCGGCCGGTGCGATGGCCGTGGCGGTGGGCCCGCTCCTGGGCGGGGCGGTGACGACCTTCGCGTCCTGGCGGTACGTGTTCTTCGGCGAGGTCGTGGTCGTGGTGGCGATCCTGCTGGTGCTGCGCCGGGTGGCGGACGTGCCGGCGCAGCGGCTGCATCTGGACCTCCTGGGTTCGGTGCTGTCCGTCGTCGGGCTGGGGGCCGTCGTCTTCGGCGTGCTGCGGTCCAGCGAATGGGGTTGGATTCGCCCGCGTCCCGGCGGTACCGCGATCGCGGGTCTGTCGCCGGTGATCTGGTTGATCCTGGCGGGTCTGCTGGTGCTGTACGCCTTCCTGCGGTGGCAGCACCGGCTGGTGCGATCCGGCGGGGAGCCGCTGGTCGACCCCCGGTTGTTCGCCAATCGCCGACTCGGTGGCGGATTGGCGATGTTCTTCGCACAGTTCGCGATTCAGGCCGGGGTGTTCTTCTCGGTCCCGCTGTTCCTGTCGGTGGTGCTCGAATTGAGTGCGCTCGAAACCGGTGTGCGCATCCTTCCGCTGTCGATCGCGCTCGTCGCCGCCGCGGCCGGAATTCCGAAATTCTTGCCGCATGCGAATCCGCGGCGGGTGGTGCGCCTGGGACTGGGTTCGATGATCATCGGGATTCTGTTGCTCGCCGGCGGCATGGACCCGGGGGCCGATGCCGGTGTGGTGGCCGTGCCCATGCTGTTCATGGGACTCGGCTTGGGTGCGCTGGCCTCGCAGCTCGGGGCGATCACCGTATCGGCGGTGCCGGATTCGCAGAGTGCGGAGGTCGGCGGCCTGCAGAACACCGCGACCAATCTCGGCGCCTCGCTCGGCACCGCGCTGATCGGTTCCATTCTCATCGCCACGCTGACGTCCTCGGTGATCAGCGACCTCGAGCACAATCCCGCGGTGCCGCCCTCGGTCTCGCAACGGGCCACCACCGAACTGGCCGACGGCGTGCCGTTCATGTCCGATACCCAGTTGCGACAGTCGCTCGACGCGGCCGGGGTCGACACATCGACCGCCGACACGGTGGTCGCGGTCAACTCCGACGCTCGCCTGCTGGCGTTGCAGGTAGCCTTCGCGGTGACGGCGCTGCTGGCCGTCACCGCCTTGTTCTTCACCGGCCGGCTACCGCGGCGGGCCGTCGGCTCCGATCCGGACGCCGGCACCGTGGCCGACGAACGGACCGGAGCCGGGTAGCCGCCGCTACCGTGCCGCCATATTGCCGCGGTCGGCGGTGCCGGGGGTGGCGCCGTTGTGACCGAGTGCGCGGGCCTTCAGCTGGTCGAATTCGGCGGCATCGATCGTGCCGGCGTCGAAGAGGGCCTTGGCGTCGGCGATCTGTTCCGCCGGTGACTTGCCCGCCACCTGCCGGATGTAGTCGTCGGCCGCCTGCTTGGCCTCCGCATGAGCCTGCTGGGAGCGCACGGCCATACCCTTTCCCCGGACGATCAGATAGACCAGTGCGGTGATGTACGGGAATATCACCAGTCCGATCACCCAGGCGGCCTTGGCGATGCCCGACACCGTGTGATCGCGGAACAGATCGGCCAAGATCTGGAACAGGATGATCAGATAGGCCACGAAGGCGAACACCAGAATCGTGTACCAGACGTAGTCCCAGAACGTATCCATGATGTGTGCTCCTCTCGGGAGAACCCGCTACCGAACCGCGGTGGTCGGCGAGGGTGTTCTCGAACCGAGAATGGCAGTGAGCCGAATCACACTCCAGAGACCGAAGACCCTGATCGATGGGGGTCTTTGGTCATCTGTGCCGCGAAATCCCGACATCAGGCGGTGGTGCGCCGCTCGATCAGCATCTGGGTGAAGAACTCGTAGATCAGCGCGGATTGGAAGGCCATCTGCTTGTTGTCGGCCGCGCCGCCGTGACCGCCCTCGATGTTCTCGTGGTACCAGACGGTCCGCCCCTGAGATTCCAGCAGCGCCGCCATCTTCCGGGCGTGGCCGGGGTGGACCCGGTCGTCGCGGGTGGAGGTGGTGAGCAGGATCGGCGGGTAGGGGCGCGCCGGGTCGGCCGCCATCGCCCGCTGATAGGGCGAATACCTGCTGATGTACTCCCACTCCTCGGGTTTGTCCGGGTCGCCGTATTCGGCGATCCAGGACGCGCCCGCCAGCAGCAGGTGGTAGCGCTTCATATCCAGCAGCGGTACCTGGCAGACGATGGCGCCGAACAGTTCCGGATAGCGGGTCAGCATCACACCCATCAGCAGGCCACCGTTGCTGCCGCCGACCGCGCCGAGTTGTCCCGCGGTCGTGATGTCCCGCGCGACCAGGTCTTTCGCGACCGAGGAGAAATCCTCGTAGACCTTGTAGCGGTTGGCCTTCTGCACCTGGGTGTGCCATTCGGGCCCGTACTCACCGCCGCCGCGAATGTTGGCCATCACCCAGGTGCCGCCACGTTCGAGCCACCCCATGCCGGAGGCGCCGCTGTAACCGGGGGTGCGGGAGACCTCGAAGCCGCCGTACCCCGACACGACGGTCGGGCCGGGCGTGCCCCGGTGGTCGCGGTGGCGAATCACGAAGTATGGCACCATGGTTCCGTCGTCGGAGCGCGCGAAGAACTGCTCGGTGTCGATGCCCTCGGCGTCGAAATATGCCGGTTCCCGCTTGAGGGCCACCGCCGGACTGCCCACCGAACCGGCCAGCAGTGTCGCGGGGGTGGTGAAACCGCTTGTGGTGAGCATGAATTCGTCACCGCTCTCCAGCGGATCCAGGTTCATGACGTTCGTGGTCGCCATCGGCGGGGTGTCGGCGAGCGGTTCGCGAGTCCAGCCCGAACCCGGGGTCGTCGCCGAGGCGGGAGTCAGCACGTACAGCTTGGTCTGCACGTCCTCCAGCGTGATCAGCAGCAGGTGGTTCTCGGTCCAGCCGTAGCCGTGCAGTGAGGTGTGTGCGTCGGGTTCGAAGACGACCTCGAAATCGCGCGCACCGTCGAAGAATTCGCCGATATCGATGGCCAGCAGAGCGCCGGCGGGGTAGCTGCGGCCCGCTACCTCCCACGGCGATTTCAACTGCACCAGCAGCCAATCCTTGTACCAGGATTCGGACGCGTCGGTGGGTACGTCGATATGGCGCAGCGTGCCGTCGCGGTCCAGCAGATAGACCGATTCGTTGAAGAAGTCGGTGGCGCGGGCGACGTAGTGGCGTTCGTATCCCGGCGTGCGGTCGTAGCCCGCCGAGACCATCACATCGCCCGGCTCGCCCTCGAAGACGGTGTCCGCCTCCGCCAGCGGGGTGCCGCGGCGCCAGCGCTTGGCCAGACGCGGATATCCGGAGTCGGTGAGTGTGCCGGGGCCGAAATCGGTTCCGACGTACACGGTGTCGGCATCGATCCAGCGCACCTGCGACTTGGCCTCGGGCAGGTGGAAGCCGCCCGCCGCCGCCGGGCGGAATTGCCGTGTGGTCAGATCGAATTCGCGCACCACCTTGGCGTCCGCTCCGCCGCGCGACAGGCTGATCAGGGCCAGTTCCTGGTCCGGGCGCAAGACCGCCGCCCCGCCCCAGACCCAGTTCTCGTCCTCGGCGACGGCCAGGGCGTCCAGGTCGATGAGCACATCCCAGGCCGGATCGTCGCCGCGGTATTCGTCGAAGGTGGTCCGGCGCCACAGCCCGCGGGGGTGTTCGGCGTCGCGCCAGAAGTTGTAGAGCCAGCGTCCGCGCCGGGTCGGGTACGGGATGCGGGTGTCGGTGTCGAGCATGGCGAGGATGCGATGGTCGAGGGCGTCGAACCGATCGGAGGTGGCGAAGCGTTCCATCACCACCTCGTTGTGGGCTCGTGCCCAGGACAGGGCACGTTCGCCGGTGACATCCTCGAGCCACAGGTACGGATCGGTTGTTTGCTCGGCGCCGCTCATGGGTCACATTCTGGCCTACCGGGCGGTCCGCCGAGGGGTGAGAGGTGCATCGCGCCGTGTCTCGGCGCCCGCGCGGCCGGCGACTCCGTACAGTTGCTGGACGCCCCGGGAAGGCCGGAAGGAGGACCGTGGTGGCATATCCGCTCTGGGAGCAGCACTGTTGCCTGCCGATCCTCCCGTCCGCCGATATCACCGAATTGACGCGCTACCCGGCCGGGTCGTATCTGTCGGTGAATGTGGGGTATTCACTGCATTCGATCGAGGATGCGCTGGCCATGCTGCGTCTGCTGCGCCGGAATGCGCTGGCGGACGGGCATTTCCGGCTCGTCGAGTCCGTGGGCGATATCGAGGTGACATCCGGTTCCGAAGGCCGCATCGCGCTGGCCTTCGATCTCGAGGATTCGCGTCCGCTGGACGGCGATCCGGACAACATCGCGCTGTTCCACTCGCTCGGCGTGCGTTCGCTGCTGCCGACCTACAACCATGCCAACGCGGCCGGCGGCGGATGCCTGGATCCGGACGATCGCGGACTGACGACGTACGGGCGCACGATCATCCGCACGCTGGGCGAGGTCGGGATGTTCGCCGACGGTTCGCACTGTTCGCGGCGCACGGGCCTGGATATCGCGGAGGTCGCGGGCGGGCCGATGATCTACAGCCACTCCAATTTCGCCGCGCTGTGGCCACATCCGCGCAATATCGGCGACGACCAGGCGCGTGCGTGCGCGGCGACCGGTGGGGTGATCGGAATCAACGGGGTCGGAATCTTTCTGGGCCGCAACCGCGTCGAGGGACGGGCCGCGCGCATCGAGGCGATGGCGGACCACATCGCCTACGGCGCCGAACTCGTGGGTGTCGAGCACATCGGGATCGGTTCGGACTTCTCGTTCGACGGGGACCAGTTCAACGCGGAGATCGCGGCCGCGCCGGAGAATTTCTCGGAGGATTACACGCGGTGGGGGCCACTGCAGTGGGTGCCACCGGAGGATCTACTGGGCCTGCCACCGCACCTGGGGACGGATGTGCACAACCCGGACGCCCGGCCCCGCGTCGCCGGACTGGACGAGGTCCTGGCCCGCCGGGGTTTCACCGATGCCGAACGCGCGGCGATCTTCCACGGCAATTTCGCCCGTGCCGCACGCGAGGTCTGGGCATAGACGCACGCTGTGGCCGCCCTCTCACCCCTGCGGGGGATGGATGAGTGAGCTTTCGGCAACAGCGCTAGGCTCGTTGCCGTGACTTCCCACTACGATGTCGTCGTTCTCGGCGCTGGTCCCGGCGGTTACGTCGCCGCGATCCGCGCCGCTCAACTCGGCCTGCGAACAGCGATCGTCGAGCAGAAATACTGGGGTGGCGTGTGCCTGAACGTCGGGTGCATTCCGTCCAAGGCACTGCTGCGCAACGCGGAGCTGGCCCATATCTTCACCAAGGAAGCGAAGACCTTCGGTATCTCCGGACAGGCGAGCTTCGACTTCGGTGCCGCCTTCGATCGAAGTCGTAAGGTCGCGGACGGCCGGGTCAAAGGCGTCCACTTCCTGATGAAGAAGAACAAGATCGACGAGTTCGACGGGAAGGGCACCTTCACCGACGCGAACACGCTCTCCGTCGAGCTGAGCAGCGGCGGCACCGAAACCGTCACCTTCGACAACGTCATCATCGCCACCGGCACCGAGACCAAGCTGCTGCCGGGCACCTCGCTGTCGCAGAACGTGGTCACCTACGAGGAGCAGATCCTGACCCGGGATCTGCCGGGGTCGATCCTGATCGTCGGCGCGGGCGCGATCGGCATGGAGTTCGGGTACGTCCTCAAGAACTACGGCGTGGACGTGCGGATCGTCGAGTTCCTCGACCGCGCGCTGCCGAACGAGGACGCCGACGTCTCCAAGGAGATCACCAAGGCGTACAAGAAACTCGGCATCACCATCACCACCGGTGCCTCGGTGCAATCCATCGAGGACAACGGTTCCAAGGTCACCGTGTCGATCAAGGACAACAAGTCCGGTTCGGTCGAGACGATCACCGTCGACAAGGTGTTGCAGGCCGTCGGTTTCGCGCCGCGGGTCAAGGGCTACGGCCTGGAGAACACGGGCGTGCAGCTCACCGACCGTGGCGCCATCGCGATCGACGACTACATGCGCACCAACGTGCCGCACATCTACGCCATCGGCGACGTGACCGCGAAACTGCAGCTGGCCCACGTGGCCGAGGCGCAGGGTGTGGTCGCGGCCGAGACGATCGGCGGCGCGGAGACGCTGCCGCTGGGTGACTACCGGATGATGCCGCGCGCGACGTTCTGCCAGCCGCAGGTCGCCAGCTTCGGCCTCACCGAACAGCAGGCTCGCGACGAAGGGTACGACGTGAAGGTCGCGACCTTCCCGTTCACCGCGAACGGCAAGGCGCACGGCCTGGGCGACCCGACCGGTTTCGTGAAGCTGGTCGCCGACGCGAAGTACGGCGAGCTGCTCGGCGGCCATCTCATCGGTCCCGATGTGTCGGAGTTGCTGCCCGAGTTGACCCTGGCCCAGAAGTGGGATCTGACCGTCAACGAATTGGCACGCAACGTGCACACTCACCCGACGTTGAGCGAGGCACTGCAGGAAGCGTTCCACGGTCTCGCGGGACACATGATCAACTTCTGATCCTCGCGTTCACGGCCCGGTGCCAGCGAATTCGGCTGGTACCGGGCCGTTTTCGTGGGGATAGGGTGAACCGATCAGTCGCGGTGGTAGGTGTCCTGCGCCGCCGAGATGGTGTCGATGTTGTCCTCGAGGATCGCGATCAGTCCGTACAGCTGATCGGCAACCTGCGCGCCCAGGCCGGTGAGGGTGTATTCGACGCGTGGCGGGATGGTCTGCTGCACTTCGCGGTGGATCATGCCGTCGCGTTCCAGGGCCTGCAGGGTTTGCGACAGCATGCGCTCGCTGATGCCGTCGACGCGGCGGCGTAGCGCGCTGAAACGGTAGGGACCTTCGCGCAGCGCGACCAGGGCGAGTGCGCCCCAGCGGCTTGCGACATTCTGCAGCACCGGCCGGGAGCGGCAGTTGCGTGCGAAGACGTCGGCTTCCAGGGTCGGATCGGCGTCGTCCGCCGATCGCAGTTGCCGGCTCGTCATGGCCTCGATGCTACCCATCGCTGTAGTAGTGACGTTCTCATCTGCGGTGCGGGAATTTTAAGTACTAACTAATAGTTAGTGCAGATGTTCCGTACATCAGATCTGGAGGTTGGGTTATGACCGTCGCCGTCACCGGGGCAAGTGGGCAGTTGGGCCGTCTCGTCGTCGAGGCGCTGTTGAACAGGAATGCGGGGCCCGTCGTCGCGGTTGTCCGGGACCCGGCCAAGGTCGCCGATCTGGCAGAGCGCGGTGTGCGGGTGCGGCAGGCCGCTTATGACGATCCGGAAGCCCTCGATCGCGCGCTCGCGGGTGTGGATCGGGTATTGCTGGTGTCGGGCAACGAATTCGGTGTGCGGGTCGACCAGCACGCCAATGTCTTGCGCGCCGCCGAGCGGGCCGGCGTGGAACTGCTGGCCTACACCAGCATTCCGCGCGCCGAGGAGAATCCGATGATTCTCGCGCAGGAGCATCGTGGCACCGAGGAGGTGATCGCGAAATCTGCTGTGCCGCACGTATTCCTGCGCAACAGCTGGTACTGGGAGAACTATCTGAACGGTCTGGACGCGACGCTCGAGTCGGGCGTGCTGTACGGCGCGGCCGGCGACGGACTGGTCGCCGCTGCCGCGCGGGCCGACTATGCCGAGGCCGCCGCGGTGGTGCTGACCACCGACGGTCATGCGGGACGGATCTACGAGCTCGGTGGCGACGAGCACCTGTCGCTCGCCGATGTGGCACAGGTGATCTCGACTGTTTCCGGAAAGCCGGTGCGGTATCAGGATCTGCCGCAGGACGAATACCTGGCGGGATTGGAAAAGGCCGGGATACCTGGCGATTTCGCGCGGGTGCTGGCCGATTCCGATACCGGACTGCGTGCGGGGTGGCTGGATGTGACCAGCGGCGATCTGCAGAAATTGATCGGCCGGCCGTCGACTTCGGCGGCCGAGGTATTGAGGCGCGCTCTCGCTGAGTGAGCGGGTGCTCCGGTGGCCCCGAACGGTGCCCGGCGTCGGGTCGAGACGTCGGGCACCGGGCGCGGAATCAGGATTCGGTGCTGTTCGCGTCGTAGACGCTCGGGTCGCCCACCCACTGGACCAGTTGGATCACGATGCCGTTCGGGTCGACCGCCTGGAAGTAGCGCTCGCCCCACGGCTCTGTTTCGATCGGCGTCGCGATCTCGACCCCTTCGGCCCGGACGCGCTCGTATTCCGTGTCGATGTCGTCGACGGTGAACACGACCAGCAAGCCCTGTCCGGCCGTGCTCGCGATCCGGGCGGGCTTGAAGGTCTCCAGTCCGGTGCGCAGGAAGATCACGTTGAACCCGGCGTCGGGGCGCGTCAGCGACACGAATCCGTCGGCCGACATCTCGACGGTGAACCCGAAGTGGGTGCTGAGGAAGGTCGCCGACGCCTCCGGGGCGGGAACGTTGAGCGAGACGGCGGATGCGGTGATGTTCACGGTCCTCCTCGGGGTGGGCGCACGGCTGCGAGCCGTGCGATCCAGAAACTCTCTACTATGTATACAGTACAGCGTAGAGAATTATTCCTGCGCGGGGCGACTCGATACGATGCGCACGACGCCGGACCGCGGCGGCACGCAACGACACCGGGAGATCGGGTGCGAGAGAATTCGGGCGAGGAGTGGCCCCACCGGGCGCGCGCCACCGGTGAGCGATCCGGCGCCGGCGATCCCGCTCGCACGCTGGAGTTGCTCTGGCGGCAGCCGGGCCGCGCGCCGACGCGCGGCCCCAAACAGCGCAGCAGTGTCGACGAGGTGGTGGCGGCGGCGGTGGATATCGCCGATTCCGAGGGTTTGGCGGCGCTGACCATGCGAGCGGTCGCCGCGAAACTCGGGCTGACTCCGATGGCCACCTACACCTATGTGCCCGGTAAGGCGGAGCTGCTCGACCTCATGCTCGATTGGGTCTACGCCCGGATGCCGCGCCCGGAACTGACCGGAAAGCCCTGGCGGGAACGCGTTGCCGCCGTCGCGCGGGACAATCGCACGATGCTCGCCCGCCACCGCTGGGTCGCCTATGTGCCGACCACGCGGCCACCGCTGGGCCCCGGGCTCGCCGCGAAATACGACCACGAACTGAGCGCCTTCGACGGGCTCGGGCTGAGCGATGTCGAGATGGATGCGGCGCTGACCTACCTCCTCGGCTTCGTCACCGCGGTGTCTCGCATCGCCATCGACACCGACCGAGCGTCCGCCGACAGCGGACTGTCGGACCGCGAATGGTGGGAACGCACCGCCCCGGTGCTGGAACAGGTCTTCGATCCGCAGCGTTATCCGCTGGCCGCGCGGGTCGGCTCGGCCGCCGGACAGGCGCACGACAGCGCCTACAACGCCGACCACGCCTGGGATTTCGGTCTGGCGCGCGTTCTGGACGGCCTGGCCGTCCTCGTCGAACGGTCCGGAACTTCCGAATGAGCCGCCGGATCCGTCCGGCTCAGTGGTCGGTCTGGATGCGCAGGGCGGTGATGGTGCTGGCGAGACCTTCGTATTGATTTGCCAGCAGCACGATTTCGATGAGGCGCTTCTCGTCGTAGTGCTGCGCCAGGGCGGACCAGGTGGCGTCGTCGACGTCGCGGGTGGTGACCAGCTGGTCGACCGCGGTGAGCAGCGCGCGTTCCTTGTCCGGCCAGCCTTCGGCGTCGGGGCCGGTGCGCAGGCGCGCCAGGATGTCCTTGGTGACACCGGCGCGTTTGCCGAGACGGATGTGGTGGTCGGTCTCGTATTCGCAGTTCCGTAGATGCGCGACGCGCAGGATGACCAGTTCGGTCTCGTAGCGCGAGAGCTTTCCGCCGGGCATCAACCGGCCGGAGAAATGCAACCAGCCCCGGAACAGGCCGCCGGTGCGGCCGAGCGTGCTGAACAGGTGGGCGTCGTCGGTGCCCGCCGCGCGGGAAAGCACCTGCCAGACAACCCAATTCACCGGACCCAGTTCGCGCAGGCGACCGGGTGCGATCCGTGGCTCCGTCGACACCATGCCCCACGCTAACAAAAAGCGCGCACCGGCGGGCGCGGCTCACCACCGGCCCGGGCCGGCAGATTCCGCCTGCCGGCCCGGGGCGGATCAGCGCTGAGCGGCCAGGAGGATCAGATCGGCCACGGCCCCGGGATCGGACACGGAAACCGCGTGCGATGCCCGGACTTCGACGGTGTGCGCGGCGGCCCGTTCGGACATGAACCGCTGGGACTCCACGGGGATGTTCTTGTCCTCGGTGGTGACCAGCGAATAGGAGGGAACGGCGCGCCATGCCGCTGCCGAAGCCGGTTGCTCCAGTGCGGCGAGCGCGACCGGGCGCTGGGTGATCGCCATGGCGGCGGCGATGTCGGCCGGCACGTCGGCGGCGAATTGGGCGGGGAATTTGTCCTGGCGGATGTGGAGTTCGGTGCCCGCCGCCCCGGGAAGCGAGTGGGCGACGGTGGTGGGCGCGAGCGTGGAACCGGGGAACTTGCCGGTCAGTTCGAGCGCGTTCTCGCCCTCCGCGGGGATGAAGGCCGCGATGTAGACCAGGGCCGTGACCGCGGGCCGGTCGTGCGCGGCGACGGTGATGACACTGCCGCCGTAGGAATGACCCGCGAGGACGATCGGGCCCTCGATGGTGTCGAGGACCGAGGCCACGTAGGCGGCATCGGTGTCGAGGCCGCGCAAGGGGTTGGCGGCGGCCACCACCGAGTAGCCCTCGGCGCGCAGGCGTGCGATGACGCCGTTCCAACTGGATGAATCGGCGAAGGCGCCGTGGACGAGGACGATGGTCGGTTTCGTGGTCATGGACGTACTCCTCGGGAGGATCGGATCGCGGCTCCTCGAGTGTCGAGCACGCGCCGTCCAGCCGCCCCTCGCTGTGGGCCGGGTTTCCACTGAATCGGGACATCGTTCGCGCGGAACACGCCGGAGTCCGTGGGCTCAGCGCAGGACGTACGGCGAGATCGAGCTGCGGTGTTCGCTGATGTCCAGGGATTTACCCAGCGGCGGGAACGCGCGCTGCGGACAGTTGGCGCGTTCGCAGACCCGGCAGCCGGCGCCGATCGGCGTGGCCTGGGGTTCGTTGAGGTCCAGGCCGTCGGCGTAGACCACGCGTCCGGCATGCCGCAATTCGCAGCCGAGGCCGATGGCGAAGGTTTTGCTGGGTTGTCCGTAGCGGGTGGCGCGCCGCTCCACCGTGCGCGCGATCCACAGGTACTTGCGGCCGTCGGGCATCTGGGCGATCTGCGTCATGATCCGGCCGGGATAGGCGAAGGTCTCGTACACATTCCACAGCGGACAGGTTCCGCCCGCGGAGGAGAAGTGGAAACCGGTGGCGGACTGGCGTTTCGACATATTTCCCGCCCGGTCCACGCGCACGAAGGAGAACGGCACCCCGCGCAGTTTGGGCCGCTGCAGGGTGGAGAGCCGATGGCAGATCGTTTCGTAGCTCTGCGCGAAGAACGCCGACAGCCGTTCGATGTCGTAGCGGAAATCCTCGGCGACCTCGTGGAAATGCGAATAGGGCAGCACCGTGGCGGCGGCGAAGTAGTTGGCGAGGCCGAGTTTCGCGAGCGTGCGGGTGTCCTCGGAGGCGAAATTGCCTTCTTCGACCAGTTTGTCGATCAGATCACCGCATTCCAGGTACGCCAGTTCCGTGGCGAGCTTGAAGACGCGCTGACCGCCCGACAGATGCGGGGCGATCTCGAGCTTGCGGGCCTCGGGGTCGTAGCGGTGCAGCACACCGTCACCCAGGTCGATCCGCTCGACGATCTGCACGCCGTAACCGGTGGTGAGCCGGCGGGTGAGCTCACGTCGCAGATCACCACCGTGCAGGCGCATACGGGTCGCCAATTCCTCTGCGGCGGTGTCCAATTCGTGAATGTAGTTCTGGCGCTGATAGAAGAAGTCGCGCACCTCCTCGTGCGGTCGGGAGATGGCGCCCGACCCGCTGCCGTCGGAGAAGCGGTCCTCGGTGGCCGCGGCCAGCTGTGCGGTGGTGTTGCGGTAGCGGCGGTGCATGTTCACCAGCGCCCGGGCCAGGCTGGGATGGGCCGACACCATCTCGGCGATCTCCTGCGCGTCGGCCTCGATCCCGAGTTCGGTGTCCATCACCACCTCCTGCAGCTCGGCGATCAGGCGAGTGTCGTCCTGGGAGGCGAAAAAACTGGTGTCTACGCCGAACACCTCACTGATCCGCAACAGGACCGGTACGGTGAGCGGACGCACGTCGTGTTCGATCTGGTTGAGGTAGCTCGCCGAGATCTCCAGCTTCTTGGCGAGCGAGATCTGGCTCAGCCCTCGTTCGGTGCGCAGCTGTCGCAATCGCGCTCCGACGTAAGTCTTGGCCATATGCCCAGACTATGGACCTTTCGCAAAGCTGCCAATGGAGAATTAGCAGTGGACTCGAGCTATATGTCACACCGAGCGGCTACCGTCGAGTCCGTGCTGCTTTCGGATGTGGTCGCGGCGTCGGATTCGGTGCGGGCATCCGCGTCGCGCAAGGTCAAGATCGCGGGTCTGGCCGAATTGCTGAGCCGGGCCGAATCAGGCGAATTGATGCCGGTCGTCGCGTGGATTTCCGGTGAGCTACCGCAGGGCAGGCTGGGCGCGGGCTGGCGGACGGTCGCCGGGATCGAGGTGGAACCGGCACCCGAATCGACGCTCACCGTGGCCGCGGTCGATCAGGCGCTGACGGAATTGGCGGCGGTGGCCGGCTCCGGATCGGTCGCGCGGCGGCGGGAACTGCTCACCGCCCTGCTCGCCCGGGCGACGGATGCCGAACGGGCCTTCCTGATTCGCCTGCTGACCGGCGAGCTGCGCCAGGGCGCGCTCACCGCGATCGTCGCCGAGGCGGTGGCCGAGGCGGCCGACGTGCCGGCCGAACTGGTGCGCCGGGCCTACATGCTCTCCGGGCGCCTGCCGGTGACCGCCGCCGCGGCCATCTCCGGCGGCGCGGCGGCACTGTCGGAATTCCGGCTGGAGGTCGGCCGACCGATCCAGCCGATGCTGGCCTCGCCGGGGGCCACCCTCGACGACGTGCTCGGTGAATTCGCGGGCGATGTGAGCGTGGAGCACAAACTCGACGGTGCGCGGATCCAGGTGCACCGCAAGGGTTCTCGGGTCTGGGTGTTCACCCGGACGCTGCGTGACATCACCTCCGGCGTGCCGGAACTGGTGCAGCTGGTCTCCGAACTGCCCTGTGACAGTGTGGTTCTCGACGGCGAGACGCTGGCGCTCACCGATTCCGGCCGGCCGCGCCCGTTCCAGGAGACGATGAGCCGGTTCGCCGCCGACCCGGCCTCGGAGGAGCCGCGGCTGACGGTGAAGTCGAGCAGGGAACTGCTGCTGCATCCGTACTTCTTCGACTGTCTGCACCTGGACGGCCGGGATCTGCTCGATGCCCCGCTGCGCGAGCGCAGGGTGGCGTTGGCGAAAGTGGCGGGCGCGCAGATGATTCCGGCACTGATCGATCCGGAGCCCGAGGCCGTCGCGGAATATTTCGACGGCGCGCTGGCCGCCGGGCACGAGGGCATCATGATCAAATCACTGTCCGCGCCGTATGCGGCCGGCCGCCGCGGACGGGCGTGGCAGAAGATCAAACCGGCACACACCCTGGACCTGGTGGTGCTCGGCGCCGAGTGGGGATACGGTCGCCGCACCGGATATCTGTCGAATCTGCACCTGGGCGCGCGCGATCCGCACGGGGGCGATCCGATCATGGTCGGCAAGACCTTCAAGGGGCTCACCGACGCCCTGCTGCAGTGGCAGACCGCGGAATTCCCGCGTCACGAACGCGCCCGCGACGGCCATACCGTCTATCTGTGGCCGGAGCTGGTCGTCGAGATCGCCCTGGACGGGGTGCAGACCAGTTCGCGCTATCCCGGCGGCGTGGCACTGCGGTTCGCACGGGTGGTGCGCTATCGGCCGGACAAGGAACCCGCGCAGGCCGACACCATCGATGCCGTGCGCGCGCTGATGCCCGCCGGACCGCCGGCCGCGGCGACCGCCTGAGGTACTACCCGGACGGCGCCGACCTGCGGAAACGGCCGCATTGCGCACCTGCCAGCGGGTTCCCAGGACCATCCGGGGGAATCTCGAGGATGTCGGCGCAGGATCGGTGTGTCGGGTCGCCCCGATGCGGATCGACTGCCCTGATCCGCTCAACCCCAGCGATCGGCGGCGTCGGTTCCCTCGCCCGCGCCGCCGTTCGGCCGGTGGTTCACTCCTCGTCGCGATGACCGCTGAGATCGGGCAACCGGCACAGGCCCGCGGTCACCTCACCGGCCAGATGGTCGTAGGCCACCGCCAATTCCGACAGCCGCCGCCAGGCATCGTGGATCACCCGGTCGGGTTCGTGCGTCAACGTCAGATAGGCCAGTGCGGAGAACTGGGCGAGCCGGTCGATCACCGTGCCGACCGTTTCGGTGTGCATCCGTGCGCCGCCGTGCGCCCGAGGTAATTCGGTGGCGACCCAGCGATCGATATCGGAAACCAGTTGTGCCCGATCGCGATCGATGTCCAGGGTCGGCCCGGGCGCGGCGGACAGTCTCTGCTCGTGCAATTCGCTGAGGCGGCACGCGCATTTCAGCACGGGATGACCGTCATAGGTCAGACCCCGGCAGGCCTCCAGCAGAAGGTGTTTGGGTGGGAGCGATTCCACGACCGTAATACTCCACGCCCAATGTTTCTGATTGGCATCGCTGCGCGCGGCGGAGGCGGCCGAATGCCGATGGGTCTCAGCGCGTTCCGCTGTCCAGGTCGGCCACGGTGGAGATCCGGGTGTCGAGCATGGCGTCGAAGGCATCGAGGACCGGGACGTGAAGGTAGGCGCTCTGCAGCCGGGTGCGGTCCGGACGCGCGTCCGAACCGCTGATCTCGCCGCGTGCGCGGCGCAGGTCGGCAAGCCCGGGTCCGACGCCGGCCTCGGCGAAGGCGGCTTCGATGCTGCCGGGCTCACCCGGCTGCACAGGTGTTGCGGCGACGGTGAAGCCGAATGGCGCACTCTCGTCGGGGAGCATCTCCGCCGTTCGTCCCGCGGTACTGGTCAAGCCCAGGGCGAAGTAGTCGTCGCCGAGAGCGCGGTGCAGATAGTGCCCCATCGGAAATCCGGCCGGATGCTGCCCGTCGAACGAGACCGGCTCCTTCTGGATATGGGCGTTGTGGGCGGCCAGGACGATGCGGGTCCCGGGTTCGCAGCGGCGCAGATGCCACAGGACCGAATCGGCCATATAGCTGTCGCGCGCGGAGGTGTCGGCGGTGAGCCCGGCGCCGGCGAAAAGGTCTGCCATGGCGCCGAATCCGTAGTCGGCGTGGCAGGCCGCTTCGAGACGGTGGCGCGCGATGTCGTAGCCGCGCCGATCGCTGCGGGAGACGTACAGCGATTCGACGGCTCGGAAGCGGATCAGCAGGCGAGCCAGGTTCGCGCTGAGGGTGTCCCGATCGGAAGCCGGGAGCCGGGACCATGCCGGTGCGGCCGAGGCCGCGGACGCGCCGGCGAAGGATTCGGCGATCCGCATCGCCGTCTCCACCGCCGGCAGGGTCTGCGGATCGACCTCACGCAGGTAGTCGGCGACCGGGCTCAGCGCGGGAAGCAGGGAACCGCCGGCGGCCGGGATGTCGATGCCCGCGAAGCGCACCGGCGTGGCGGCGGTGCGGTTGTGCCGTCGGATCCAGCGCAACGGTGCGCCGACTCCGACCGGGATCGTCCCGGCCAGCCGGGCCGCCAACTCGTCGTCGGTCCCCGCGCCCTGCGCCCAGTCGTCGAGGAGTAGGCCTTCACTGAAGCCGAATTCGAAGGCCAGGACCGTGAAGCCGCAGCGTTCGACCAGGAAACGCAACAGGCGCCGGCGCATCTGCTGGAACTCGGTGATGAAGTGGGAGTTCTCGCCGATCGCGACCACTCGGGCCGCCCCGATGATCGCGCGTAGCGGTTCCAGGTCGTCGAGCGGGCCGTCGGGGTCGAGGTGTGTCACCGGCACGATGTGGTCGCGAAGCCAGTCGACAAGCGGGATGGGCGTGAGTGATTCGGACATGGCACTCGATTCCGGGGGTGATGCCGACCGGCGAGGCAGGCATCCGGGCGGGAAAGACAACCGCGTGGTGGGCTATACCGTCGGCGCGGGCGCCGCTTTCTCCAGGTCGTCGACGGTGCCGGACATGATCGTGCGGACGTGCTCGTCGATGTGCGCGAGCGGCCAGTCCCACCAGGCGAGGGCCAGCAGACGGTCGATCTCCGCCGCGCTGTAGCGGTGACGTATGAGCCGGGCCGGATTGCCGCCGACGATGCCGTAGTCCGGGACGTCGGAGGTCACCACGGAACCGGCGCCGACGATGGCGCCGTGGCCGATGCGCACTCCGGGCAGCACCGTTACGCCGTAGCCGATCCAGACGTCGTTGCCGACCACCGTGTCGCCGCGGTTGGGCAGCTCCATGAGCAGATCGACGTGCCGGGACCATGCGCCACCCATGGTGGGGAACGGGAAGGTCGAGGGCCCGTCCATGCGATGGTTGGCGCCGTTCATGATGAACCGCACGCCGGTGGCGAGGGCGCAGAACTTGCCGATGATCAGCTTCTCCGGACCGTAGTGGTACAGGACGTTGCGGGTCTCGAAGGTGGTGGGGTCGTCCGGATCGTCGTAGTAGGAGTATTCGCCGACCTCGATCAGCGGCGAGGTGACGAGGGGTTTCAGCAGGACGACCCGCGGCTGTCCCGGCATCGGATGCAGCGTGGTGGGGTCCGTGACGGGGAGTTGACCGGGCATACGAAAACCCTTCTGTCCGTGGCTGATCGGAAAGTGTGAAAATTCGCCTATCGCATTAATGCGACGAATGTTGCTTTAGGATGATGGCATACTCCCTCCCCGCCGAGCAACCGGATGAACGACGATGAACTCTGCAGCGAACGAGCCCGCGGCCGCCCGGCAGCCCACGTCACGACCGGGCGGGCGCACCGCTCGCATCCGCGAACACGTGCTGGCCGCGGTACAAGCCGAATTGACCGAGCACGGATACGACGCGCTGACCGTGGATGCGGTGGCGGCGCGCGCGGGCGTGCACCGCACCACGGTGTATCGGCGCTGGCGCGATGTCGGCGGCCTGATCGCCGACGTCTTCGCCGCCGCGAGCGATCTGGACTGGCAGCCGCGCGACACCGGCTCGCTGACCGGCGATCTCACCGAACTCAACCGGGAGATCCAGGATTCACTCACCGAGGAGTCGTCGATCGCCTCGGCGTTGATCGCGGTGTCCTTCCGCTCCGAGGACGCGGCGCGGGCGCTGCGGCAGCTGTGGGAGGACCGCTATGCGCAATGCGAGATCGTCGTGGAGCGGGCGATCCGTCGCGGCGAGATCCCATCCGAAACCGATACGCGCGCAGTGCTTGTCGCGGCAACCGCGCCGCTGTACCACCAGTTGGTGTTGTTGCGGACTCCGGCCGATCCGGAGGGGCCGCGACGGGCGGCCACCGCGGCGGTGCTGGCGGCGCGGGCGGGTGCGTTCGCCGCGGGGTAGGGCTTACGCGGCGCTGCCGTAGAACTCCGCGACGGCGGTGAAGGCGGCTTTCGGTTCCCAGGTCATATCCGGATAGGTGGTGCCGTAGCGGTTTTCGAGAACTTTCACGATGCCCAGCCCGGCGAGGTCGAGATCGTCGCGTGGGTCGCCGTCGGGGCGATGGGGATGGCTGTGCAGTGCGAACAGGAAGACGAAGGCGGAATCCACACCCTCGCTGTCGAAGATCTCGAGCAGTTCGCGCAGGTACGCGGCCTGTCCGGCCTCGTCTCGGACGTAGTCGCCGTCAAGCCGGAGCGGTGCTCCGGTGACGGGGTCGTAGTGGACGATCTCCATACTGCGCGGCGCGACGTCGGCCGAGCCGCGCCAGGTGGCGGTGCCGAATCCGGTGATCGCCAACGGTTTTCCCGGAGCGACCAGAGCGCGCACCCCCTCGCGGAACCGGTCGGCGACCTCGGCCGAGCGAATCAACTCGACCGAGACGACATCGAAAGGCTCCCAGTCGATCTGCTCGAACGGTATCGCGCAGTAGGTGAGTCTGCCGTGGAAATGTCGCCGGACCGCCGTCACCGCATCGCGCAGGAACTCGTCGAGGCGGGCGCTCACCTCGGCGATCCGGCCGGCGCGCTCGGCGGGCTCGGAGAACAGGTGGCCGACGCGATCCATCGCGGTGTCGCCCGGGAGGAAGCCCGGGTTCATCAGTGTCAGTTCGACGCCGGTGACGAAGACGACCTCCGCCCCGGTGCGCCGCAGGCGCTCGCCGCGCTGCGCGCATTCGGTGAACAGCGCGAGGATTTCGCCGTGGCTCAGTTCCAGAGGGTAGGGCGAGAGCCACACCTCGAGACCCAGCTCCGCGGCGCAGCGGGCGGCCAGTTCCAAGCGGTCCGGGTCGCCGCCGATGATCTGGACGGCTGTGCAGTGCAGATCATCGCGGATGATGGCCAGCTCACGACGCACCACTGCGGGGTCGAGTGCCGGGTGGGAGGTGGTGCCGTTGCGGACGAAGCCGGTGTCGTAGGTCATTCCTTTGCCACGCATGTGGATGAGCCCTTCTGTCTGGCGTGAGTCGCTACGCCACAAGCTGAGCATAAAAATTGCGTGCACGCAATTTTGCGTGAACGCACTTATGGCATCATGGATCCGTGACGACGACAGCGATGGGCTTGCGGGAGCGCAAGAAGCAGGCCACCCGGGTAGCGCTGCGGGAGGCGGCGATGCGGCTGGCGCTGGAACGCGGGCCGGACAACGTGCGGGTGGAGGACATCGCCGAGGCTGCCGGTGTGTCGCCGCGGACGTACAACAACTATTTCTCCAGCCGCGAAGAGGCGATCGTCGCCGCCGTCGCCGCGGAGCGGGAGGCGCGGGTCGCCGCGGCGATCGCCGAGCAGCCCGCGGACGCACGGCTGGCCTCGGCTGTCACCGCGGCGATCGTGGCGCAGTACACCGATCCGGGCGACCGGCATCGAGACGCCCTGCTGCTGATCACCACCCACCCGGCGCTGCGGGCGGCTTTCCTCGACACCACGACGGCGATCACGCCCGCACTCGAGGATGTGATCGCCGCGCGGCTGAGCGAAACCTCAGGACTCACCGCGCGAGTACTCGCCGCCGCCGTCGCTGCCGCGGTTCGCGTCGCGCTCGAACAATGGCTGCGCCCCGCCGAGGGTATCGCCGGCTTCGTCGTGCCCGCGGGATCGCTGCCCGAGCAGCTCCGGGCCGCGTTGGCTCCACTCGACCCGGCATTCGACGCGGCCGAGGGCAGGTGACCGCGCACCCGTGGGTGCGCGGTCACGCGCTCAGCCCAGGTCTGCCGCGGCGGATTCGTTGCCGGACAGGCTGATTCCGAGATTCGCCGCGGTGCGGTCGACG
The DNA here is from genome assembly GCF_963869435.1 of Nocardia violaceofusca NBRC 14427. NCBI lineage: Bacteria > Bacillati > Actinomycetota > Actinomycetes > Mycobacteriales > Nocardiaceae > Nocardia > Nocardia violaceofusca. The sequence continues at coordinate 46 of NZ_CAWMPM010000058.1, read as the reverse complement.
ACGTCGTCGTCGCCCTGCTGCAATTCGATCGCCGAGCCGTCGGCAG
>NZ_CAWMPM010000057.1:0-26964 GCF_963869435.1 Nocardia violaceofusca NBRC 14427 | reverse complement strand
CTGGGACCGCACCGTGAAGGCCGTGCCGGTGAGCCCGCAGATCCGGCGCGCTCTGGGTCTCGACGAGGACGTCGTATCACTGTCGCCGCCGGACATGCTCCGGGCCATTCTGCGGGCGCCGGTGCAATTGCTGTGGAACGGTGGAATCGGTACCTATATCAAGGCCAGTACCGAGTCGAACGGCGATGTCGGCGACAAGTCCAATGACGCTGTGCGCGTGAATGCGAGTGATCTGCGCGTGCGCGTCATCGGCGAGGGCGGCAACCTCGGCGTCACCGCATTGGGACGGATCGAATTCTGCAAACTCGGTGGCAAATGCAATACCGACGCCCTCGACAATTCCGCCGGCGTCGACTGCTCGGACCACGAGGTCAATATCAAGGTGCTGCTGGACGGGGTCGTCTCCGCCGGTGAACTGCCGGTCGGCGATCGCAACCCGCTGCTGTCCTCGATGACCGACGACGTTTCGGACATGGTGTTGCGGGACAACGTTTCCCAGAATTACCTGATGGGGATGTCGCGCACCGAGGCGCCGCGCATGCTCAACGTGCATATGCGGGTATTCGAGGATCTGGAACAGCGGCGGGGTCTGGATCGGGAACTGGAAGCCCTGCCCTCGACGAAGGAGCTCGCTCGTCGCGCGGAGGCCGGGACCGGTCTCACCTCGCCGGAACTGGCGAACCTCCTGGCACACGTGAAGTTGTCGCTGAAGGCCGATCTCCTCGACAGCGATCTGCCCGACAGCGCGTACTTCGCCGCGCGGCTGCCGAAATACTTCCCGGCGGCGTTGCGCCAGCGATTCGGCGGTGCCATCAAACGTCACCGACTGCGCCGCGAGATCGTCACCACCATGGTGGTGAACGAGATGGTCGACCTCGGTGGCATCACCTACGCGCACCGGCTCAACGAGGAAATCGGCGCCAGCGCAACCGATGTGGTGCGCGCCTTCGCGGCCACCAGCCAGATCTTCGACCTGCATTCGCTGTGGCAGCGCATTCGCGCCGCCGACGTGCCGACGGCGGTGAAGGACGAATTGGAGCTGGAAACCAAGCGCACCCTGGATCGCGCGTCGCGCTGGTTGCTGAGCAACCGTCCGCAGCCGGTCGCGGTCGGCGCCGAAATCCACCGCTACAGCGGTCCGGTCCGCGAACTCGCGCCGAAGGTCCCGGGATGGTTGCGCGGCCATCACCTCGACACATTGACCGAAGCCTCCGCCGAGATCGTCTCGCGTGGCGTACCGGAGGATCTGGCCACCGAGGTCTTCGGTCTGCTCAACCTGTTCCCGCTGCTCGACGTCGTCGATATCGCGGATATCACCGACCGCAGTGGCGAAGAGGTCGGTGCGCTCTACTACGCGCTCAACGAGCACCTCAAGATCGATTGGCTGCTGCAGGCCGTGAGCCATCTGGAGCGCGGCGATCGCTGGCACGCCTTGGCCCGGCTCGCCCTGCGCGACGATATGTACGGGTCGCTGCGGTCGCTCACCCTCGACGTGCTGTCCGCGGGTGATCCGGAGGAGACCGCGGAGGAGAAGATCGCGTACTGGGAGTCGAAGAACCAGTCCCGGCTCGGCCGCGCGCGGGCGGCGCTGTCGGAACTGTTCGCCTCCGGAGCACACGATCTGGCGACGCTCTCGGTCGCGGCGCGGCAGGTCCGCAGCATGGTCAGCGGTGTGGGGGCGCAGTCGGAGGTGCCTCGCTGAACGGCGGTCGAGCCCCGAACCTGCATACTGGTTAGCCGAAGCGGTCCCGACATCGGAGTCGCACGCCGCTTCGGCTTGCTCGTCCGCCCGCGCAGGCACGCCGCACGATGCGCGCGGGCGGAATCCGATCGGAGGTGAACAGCGTGACCAGTGTCGGCTCGGTGAACGGGGCCCTGAAGGCAGGAGGCACCGTCGTCCTGCCCAAGCGTTTCCACGCGAAGGTCGATGTCCGGTGGTCGGATATGGACGTCTTCCAGCACATCAACCATGCCCGCATGGTGACATTGCTCGAGGAGGCGCGTATTCCGTGGCTGTTCGAGGGGGAGCGGCCCACCGCGGGGCTGCGTACCGGCTGTGTCCTGGCCGACCTGCACGTTCGCTACCGCGGCCAACTCCGGCACGAGGACACGCCGCTGGATGTGGCTATGTGGATCGAACAGCTGCGCGCGGTCGATTTCACCATCGGCTACGAGGTCCGCGCGAACGGCGTGGCACTGGATTCACCGCCGGCCGTGCTCGCCAGCACCCAGATCGCGGCCTTCGATATCGACACCCAGCGGCTGCGCCGGCTCACCGACGAGGAGCGCGAATATCTGAGCCTGTGGCGGGCCGAATAGCGGCGACGACACCCGAGGACGACATCGGTTCGATGCTGCGCATATCCGATCCCGCCGAGCGGGAGAACCTCGCGACCTTTCTCACCCACGCGATCCGGCTGGATCCGACTGCCGTCGTGCGGTTGCATCGCCGCGGCGACCGCTACGTCACCGCGTGGGCGGCAACCGGATTCGAGGTCTTGGCCGCGCGCACGGTGGTCGGCGAACTGGACGTCGTGGACGTCACCGTCGCCGGTGACGCCGCGTTGTCCGGACTCGAACGGCCCGCCGCCGACGGGCGCATCGAGGTGGGGTATTCGATGGATTCGGCCTGGCGCACCGCTTTGCCACCGGCTGTGGGTTTCGCGCATATCGACGATGTTCCGGCCCGGAGCCTGGTCGAACTCGCCGAACGCGGTGCCCGGGTGGCAGCCGAACACGGTGCCGGCCACGGTCCGCCGGCCTCGCTGCTGGAGCAGACGGTGCTGACCGTCACCGGCGGCGACGAGCGCGTCGAGGTCCCGATGCGCGTCGTCTTCGCGCTCACCGCAATGGATTTCATTCCGCACGCCGGCGGCGAAGCCGACTCTCGCCGCATCGCGCCCGCTGAGACCGTGCGGGTGCGGGCAACCCGCAGCTGGCTGCGGCTGGACGCGCGTTACGGCTCGGTCGCTCGTCGCCGCAGTGGGCCGCTGCTGGCCGGGTGATCGGCGCCCGGTAGTTCACTTCCCTTCCGCCACAGCGGTTTTCCACCACGCGACGGTGCCCGCCGCGACCTCCGGCAGTGGCGTCGGCGCCAGGCCGAGCAGTCGCTCACTGTGGGTGGAATCGAGTCGGAAGGGCCGCTCGAACTGGTAGTTCATCTCTGCCAGCTCCCGCATCATCGAGCTCACGATGCCGGCCGTGCGCAGTGTCCAGCCGGGCAGCGCAACAACTTTCGGCATCGGCATCCGAGCGGCCTCGGCCAGCGCGGCCACCAGTTCGCGCATCGTGACCGCCGGGGCGGTCGGGGCGTGCAGGAAGGTGTTCCACAGGGTGCTGTCGGCGGCCGCCCGGATCATGGCCGCGGCGAGATCGGGCATATAGGTGAACGAATGCGGTAGATCGGCCTTGCCGAAGATCTGAACGGTCTTGCCCGCCAGGATATTCGGCACCATCCGGTCACCGGCGTGCGAGGTGCGCACATGCGGCCCGATGAAATCGGAGGCGGCCACGCTGACCGTCGGCGTCGGCGATGCCTCGCGAGCGCGCAGGAGGTGCACCCGGATCGCCGGTTTGCCGAAATCCGCAGTGCGGGGCATTTTTTCGGTCATCGGCCGGTCGACCGGGCCGTAGGAGTACAGGCTCTCCGGAAACACGACGACTGCCCCGGTGCGCCCCGCGACGTCCAGGATCATCTGTTCGGCGCCGGGCAGTTCCGCCCGCCAGGTCCGCGCGGAGTATTGCGAGGCGTGGATGCAGTGGTAGATCGCGGCGGCACCGTCGACCGCGGCGGCAAGCTGGTGGCGATCGTTGACGTCCACCGAGCGTCGCTCGACGAGCGGATGGTCCGGACCGCTGCCCGACCGGGTCAGGATGCGGACCGTCGCCCCGGTGGCGGCGAGTTGTTCGGCGATCGTGGTGCCGACGGGTCCGGCTCCGGTGACGACATGTAGATCCGACATAGTGGGCTCCAATCACTTTCGAGAGCACCGCTCTTGTGCTCACGGACGAGTGTGCCTCACATCCGTGAATATTTCAAGAGCAGCGCTCACGATTGTGATCGGCGCGCTGTTTCAGGGTCAGGCAGCGCCCTCGCCCAGGTACTGCAACCACACCGGATCCAGATCCGAGGTGGTCGACAGCAATCGCCAATGCGGCCCGGTCGGCGAGACCAGGGGGTGCATGAGCGTCCAGCCCAACTCGCTCAGGAGTTTGTCGGCCTTGCGGTGATTACAGGGAGCGCAGGAGGCTACGCAGTTCTCCCAGGAATGCGCGCCCCCGCGACTGCGTGGAATGACATGGTCGATGGTTTCGGCCTTTCCGCCGCAGTACGCGCAGCGATAACGATCCCGGTGCATGAGAGCCGCGCGGGTCATGGGGACCCGGGCGCGGTAGGGGACTCGCACGTAGTTGCGCAGCCGGATCACCGACGGCAGCGCGACCGAGGCGCCGGCGGAGTGGACGACCGGGCCCTCGGGATTGTGATGAACGGTATCGGCCTTGTCGCAGACCAGTAGCACGATGGCCCGCCGGGCGGGCAGTGCTGTCAGTGGCTCGTAGGTGGCATTCAGAAGCAGTACCCGGCTCTTGGACCAGGCGGTAGCTGCGGATTCGGTGTTTCGGTGCGTGATCGCACCCGGGGACGAATGTCCCGGTGACGCGGACGGATGTCCCGGAGAGGAATATGCGGAGAGGATATGCAGCGGAGTAGCCCCCGACCCACGATTGTGGACATCGGCGGGCTGGAGTTGTCGGTGCGTTCTCGCCTCGTGTGACCGGGCGCCGTGCCGCTGCTTCATGGATGGACCCCGAATTCTGCTAGGTCGGTTCGTGTGCTGATCGGCAGACACTGTCACCAAGTTGACCACGGAACGTGCCCGTGTGCACAGTGATTTCGGTGCCGAAATTCGGGCCGGGTGCGCGGATCGCCGGTGGTCGACGCGGTGCGGCTCGGTATCCGCTGCCCGGATACCGGTGTCGGAGGCGATTATCTGCCGTGTGGCCGTCCCCGCGGCGACCGTCGTCTGAACGTCGCGTGATCCGCCGGTGACCGTCGGGCGCCTGCCGCACGGGTGGGCCGTCCGCGGGCGGTGCGGGCACAATGGTGGGCGGATACGGGCAGGCGAGCAGATCGAGAGGGTCGATGACTTCCGGCGAACAGACGGCGACATCGTTCTACGAGGCGGTCGGCGGGGCGGAAACGTTCCGGCGGATCGTCGCGGCGTTCTATCGGGAGGTGGCCGCCGACGAGATCCTGCGGCCGATGTATCCGGAGCAGGACCTCGGCCCGGCCGAGCGCCGGCTGCGCATGTTCCTCGAACAGTACTGGGGCGGCCCGCGCACCTATTCCGACGAACGCGGACATCCCCGGCTGCGCATGCGGCATATGCCGTTCAGTATCGGACCGCTCCAGCGTGATGCGTGGTTGCGCTGTATGCACATCGCGATTGCCGAGATCGAGCCGGACGTTCTCGACGACGAACATCGGCGTGCGTTGCTCGACTACTTGGAGATGGCCGCGAATTCGCTCATGAATTCCCCCATGTGAGCCGGGCCGGGATTCGACTGTGACAGCGTCATCGGCCGGCGGACGGGCTGAGCTCGCGGCAGTGGGGGACGCCGCGGGGCATACGGAGGAATCGGCGCCACCCTGGTGGCGTTCGGCGGTGTTCTATCAGATCTATCCGCGCTCGTTCGCCGATGCTTCCGGCGACGGTGTCGGTGATCTCGCCGGTGTGCGCGACCGGCTCGGCTATCTGGAACTGCTGGGCGTCGACGCGCTGTGGATCTGTCCGGTGATGCGTTCACCGATGGCAGACGGTGGATACGACGTCAGCGATCCGCGCGATATCGACCCGCTGTTCGGCGACCTCGCGACCATGGACGAGCTGATCGCCGCAGCCCACGAGCGCGGCATCCGGGTGACGATGGATCTGGTGCCCAACCACACCAGCGACCGCCATCCGTGGTTCGCGGCCGCGGTGGCGGCCGCCCCCGGCAGCGCCGAGCGGGCCCGCTACCTCTTCCGCGACGGTCGCGGGTCCGACGGCTCGCAACCGCCCAACAACTGGCCCAGCATCTTCGGCGGTCCGGCGTGGACGCGCATCACCGAGCCCGACGGGACGCCGGGGCAGTGGTATCTGCATCTGTTCGCACCGGAACAACCGGATCTGAACTGGGACAATCCGGAGGTCGTCGCCGATTTCGAGCAGACCATGCGGTTCTGGCTCGATCGCGGCGTCGACGGTTTCCGCATCGATGTGGCACACGGCATGGCCAAACCGCCCGGACTGCCCGATATGGATCCGGTCGTGGTGGCAGCGGTGGGACTCTCCGCCGACCCGTCGGCCACCCATTCGGCCGACCCGTCGGTCACCCATCTCGCGGACGCCGACGCGAAGTTGCTGGTGCACGACGACAGCGATCCGCGTTTCAACAATCCGGGGGTCCACGACATCCACCGGCGGCTGCGCAAGGTGGTCGACGAGTACCCGGACGCGGTGTCCATCGGTGAGGTGTGGGTCGAGGACAACGTCCGGTTCGGCGAGTACGTGCGCCCGGACGAACTTCACCTCGCCTTCAACTTCCGGCTTGCCGAGACACCGTTCGACGCGGTGAGAATTCGTGCGGCAGTGGAGAATTCGCTGGAATCGGTAGCGCGCGTCGGGGCCATCCCGACGTGGACGCTGTCCAATCACGATATCGAGCGGGAGGTGACCCGCTACGGCGGCGGCGCGTCCGGCATCGCCCGTGCACGCGCGATGATCATGCTCGAACTCGCGCTTCCCGGGGCGGCTTTCGTCTACAACGGCGCCGAATTGGGGCTGCCCAATGTCGACGACCTGCCCGAGGAGGTGCTGCAGGACCCGGTCTGGGAACGCTCCGGCCACACCGAACGCGGGCGTGACGGCTGCCGGGTGCCGATTCCGTGGGAGGGGACCGATCCGCCCTTCGGATTCAGCGCCGGTCCCGACTCCTGGCTGCCCATTCCGGCGGAATGGGCCGATCGGACCGTGGCGGCGCAACGCGAATCGCCCGACTCGACGCTGTCGCTGTATCGGGACGCTCTCCGAGTACGCGGTACCCGAGCCGAATTCGACGGCGACACGGTCGACTGGCTCGACGCGCCGGAGGACTGTCTCGCCTTCCGCCGGCCGGGTGGACTGATCTGTGTGCTCAACGCCTCCGCGGCTCCGATCGCGCTGCCCCCGGGCACGATGCTGCTGGCGAGCGCGCCGCCGCACGGTGCCCTGCTCGCACCGGACTCGACGGCCTGGTTGGTGTGACACGGGCGGCTCGGCGCGGACCGGCAAACCACGATCGTCTACCGTTGAGCTGTGAGCATTCTCGAAACAGTGCTGATCTTTCTCGGCATCCCGCTGGTGATCTACGCGGTGATCGCCGGATTGTCGTTCCTCGGCAAACCGCTGCCCGGTGAGAAGCCGGTCCACTACGACCTCGGGAAGAAGTGGACCGCGGAGCCGGTGCTGTGGAGCGCGACCGATGAGGTGACCGCATTCGGTCACGGTGTCGCTGAGTCGGCGCATGGACATCATGCGGCCATCGAATCCGCTGGGGCAGATCTGATCGGAGGCCGGGCAAGTGGCAACTTCTAATTGGCCTGTGGTGGACCCGTCCACCCTGCCGCACGGGTACGCCATCACCCCCAGCGGGCGGGTATCCGGCGTGCACGAAGCCGGTGACGTGTTCAAGGAAGCGCCGTTCAACGACCATGAGCGGCTGCTGATGGACAACACCCTCACCGAGGCGACTCGCAGCACCAAGGTCCGGTTCAACATCTACATCGGCGATCTGGGCGCGGATGCCGCCGCCGGCGCCGACGCGGTGTTCCCGTCGACTCCCGAGGCGGCGCGTTCGGTGCTCATCGCCGTCTCGCCCAACGACAAGGCGGTCGAGGTTCGATCCGGTCGCGACGTCGCCGACCGTGTGAACGACCGGGTCTGCCAGCTCGGGGTCACCGCGGCGCTCGCGTCGCTGCGGCAGGGACAGCTCATCGACGGACTCGTCTCCGCGGTCCGCGTGATGGCGTCCGCGATCGGCCGCCCGAGCTGATTCGTCCGCACTGATCGGCACGCTCGCGCCGGTTCGCATCAGGGCCACGCACCCCTTCCCGGAACAGTCGGGAGGGGGTGCGGCTGTCTACGGACGACCCGAAATACGCTGTGAGCGTAAGTGAGCTCGCCCCGCCCGGCGGCAGCCGTAGGCTCACCACATGGCCGAGTACCCGAAACTGCATTCGCTCCCCGGCGGACGTGCGGACGAGTCTGCGCCCTCGACCCGGGCGGATGGCCCGGACGTCCCGGCGACACCGGCCGAGCCTGGCCCCCGACCCCAGCGAGACGTGCTGCGATCGGTGCCGTCGCGCCCAGATCGGCCTCGCGAACCCCGCGCCGCCCGGGAACCGCTGTGGCGTGAGGTACTCGGAGAACGGTTGCGCGAATTGCGCCGGGACCACGGCGAGACGCTGACCGAAACGGCGGGCCGGGCCGGGATTTCACCGCAGTACCTGTCCGAGATCGAACGCGGGCGCAAGGAACCGTCGAGCGAGATGATCGCCGCCCTCGCCGGAGCGCTCGGCACCACCTTGGGCGAACTGACCGCGGAGATCGCCGCCGACCTGCTGCGCGTCACCCGCCTCGCCCCGGTGCGCCCGCTGGCCGCCCGTCCACCGTTCGGTCCTACCATGCTCGCCCGCGCCGCCTGAGCGCGCACCACGCCTCACGGAGATCGCCAGCGCCGCCGCGATCCGTCGCTCGGCTGTGAATTACTCTCCTGCGCTGTCGGATCCGCTCAGCTGCGGGCGCCGAGGATGGTGTCGGCCAATCCGTATTCCACCGCTGCCTGCGCGGTGAACACCCGGTCGCGATCGGTGTCGTGCCGTAGGGTCGCGACTTCCTGACCGGTGTGGCGGGACAGGATCGTCTCGATTTCGGCGCGCATTCGGACGAGTTCGTCGGCCTGGATGATGAGATCGGGTATCGCGCCCTGTCCGCGCGTCGCCGGCTGATGCAGGACGGCGCGCGCATGCGGCAGCATCGCCCGCCGACCGTCGGCGCCGCCGGCCAGCAGCACCGCACCGACCGCGATGGCCTGGCCGACACAGGTGGTCGCCACCGGCGACGAGATGTGCTGCATGGTGTCGTAGATCGCGAGCATCGCCGACAGATCGCCGCCCTCGCAGTTGATGTAGAGGTTGATCTCCTGGCCCGCGCTCTCCGCGTCCAGATGCAGCATCTGCGCGATCAGCGCATTCGCCACCCCTGAATCGATCGGGGTGCCGAGGTAGACGATCCGCTCGGTGAGCAGGTGCGAATAGACGTCCATGATCCGCTCGCCGCGCGGGTGCTGCGCGATGACATTGGGAATGGTGTAGCTGGTCATGATGTGCCCCTATGCTTTCCCGGCCGAGATTCCGATGCGCTGGCGTTGCGGGATGACCTGGTCGAAGGAGTCGACGATGTGGTCGATGAAGCCGTACTCCCGGGCCTCGGTCGCGGTGAACCAGCGGTCGTGCAGCGAGTCCTCGTAGATGCGGTCGAACGGCTGCCCGGTGTCCTCGGCGATGAGCCCGAGCACGGTGTTCACCGTGTGGCGCAGATCGTCGGCCTGCACCTCCACCTCGCCCGCGCTGCCGCCGATGCCCGCCGACCCCTGATGCATGAGGATGCGGGCGTGCGGCAAGGCGTAGCGTTTGCCCCGGGTGCCTGCGGACAGCAGGAATTGCCCGGCGCTGCAAGCCAATCCGAGTGCCAGCGTGGAAACCTCGCAGGGCACCAGCCGCATCACGTCGCGGATCGCCAGCATCGAGGGCACCGAGCCGCCGGGGGAGTGGATCCACAGCGAAATGCCGGCGTCGGGGTTCTCGGCTGCCAGGGTCAGCAGCTGGGTGGTCAATAGGGTGCCGTTGTCGTCGTCGAGTCCACCGTCGAGTACGAGCACGCGCCGGGCGAGTAACTGCTCGCGCGACCGACGGTCGAACAGCGGAGTCGTGTTGTCGTGAGCCATGAAGCCACCGTGCCCGATCGGCGGGGGCGACGGCGGCTGTCGCTGCCGTGAGCAGATCCGCTCACAGCAGCGAACTTCTTGACCTCAACCGCTCTCGAGGTCCAAAGATGATCATCATGAACACGACGGACCAGAATCCGCTAATCGAGGACAACAGTGTCGACCATGCCGAGGACCGGGTGGCGATCGAGGCGCTCATCGCGAATGTCGAGACCGCGTTCAATACCAACGACGCCGAACTGATGGTGCGGGATGTGGCCCGTAATGCGGTGCTGGGCAACGCGGCCGGCATGCTCCTGCACGGCCGCGACACGACGCTCGCCGCGAGCCGGGACGGATTGGCGGGATTCCTGAAAGACCAGTACGTGCGCTACGAGCTCCTCGGCATAACGTTCCTGCGGGCGGATGTCGCCATCGCGCACAAGGCCGCACGGGCGGTGACCGCCGATGGCGCGCCGATCGATGTCGACCCGGCGATGGTCGCGCTGTATGTGCTGACCAAGGAGGATGGCCGTTGGTGGATCGCGGCGCGGCACAACACACCGGTGCCTCGGCAGTGAACCGCGTCGCTTCGCGGTCCGGCGTTACGGCGCCCACCGATCGGTAGGCGCCGCAAGCAGACTCAGGCGGTGTCGGCGGCGCGGGCACGCAGCGAGCGTTCGATTCCCGCCTTACCCTCGATCACCAAGCGGCGCAAAGCCGGCGGGTGTTCATCGGCGAGGAACTTGTCGGCCACGGCCACGGCCTCCTCGCTGATGGCCCAGTGCGGATAGAGGCCGACGACGACGGTCTGTGCGACCTCGCTGGAGCGGCGCTCCCACACCGAGGCGATCTCGTCGAAGTAGCGCTGCACATACGGCGTGAGCAGTTCACCCTGCCCGACCGGCGCGAAGCCGCCGACGATCGCGCGGGCGGTGATGTTCGGGACGGAGTCGTCGTCCATCACGGTGCGCCAGGCCTTTTCCTTGACCTCGGCCTGGGGGCGGGCGGTGGCGGCCGCGGCCGCCTGGCGCCGGCCGGCGGCGGTGGGATCGCGCTCGAGTTCCGCGTCGATGACCGGGGTATCGGTGCTCTCGGCGTCGAGCTGACCGGCCGCCGCCAGCGCGCCCACGATCCGCCAGCGCAGATCGGTGTCCACCGCGAGGCCGGGCAGCGCGGCCGCGGCGGGGTCGGAATCCAGCAGCAGGGTGCCCAGCACCTCACTGTGCCACGGTGACAGGCGTGCGCCGGTGAGGGCGTTGACGAAGGCCAGCTGATGGTCCGAACCCGGTTCGGCCGCCCGGGCCAGTTCGAGGAGACGATCGGCGAAGGCCGGCCATCCGGTCTGATCGGCCCACTCGGGGTCGGCGTAGCTCGCCAGGGCGGTCTGCGCTTGCATCAGAAGCCGTTGTACGACACCGATTTCGGTTTCGGCGCCGATTCCGCGCTGCACCAGCGCCACGAAATCCCGGGCCCGCATCTCCGCCTGTCGGGTCATTTCCCATGCCGCCGACCAGCACAGCGTGCGAGGCAGGGATTCGGCGATATCGGCGATCCGCGCGATCACGGTATCCAGCGACTGCGGATCCAGGCGCAGCGAGCAGTAGGTCAGGTCGTCGTCGTTCACCAGCACGAGCCGGCCCCGCTCGACACCCACGAGTTCGGCGACCTCGGTGCGCTCGGCGGCGTCGAGATCGAGCTCGACGCGCTCGGTGCGCACCAGTTTTCCGTCCCGGTCGTCGTAGACGCCGATGGCCAGGCGATGGACGCGGTACTCGCCGGCACCGGGTTCCGCGCCGCCCTGCACGACCGCGAATCGGGTGAACTTCCCGTCGGCGTCGACCTCGAAGTCGGGGCGCAGCGTATTCAGGCCGGTGGTCTTGAGCCACTGCGCGCCCCAGCCGGAAAGGTCACGCCCGGAGGACTTTTCGAGCGCACCGACCAGATCGTCGAAGGTGGCGTTACCGAAGGCGTGTGCGGCGAAGTAGTCCCGCAGCCCGGCCAGGAACGGCTCCAGCCCGACGTAGGCCACCAACTGCTTGAGCACCGAGGCGCCCTTGGCGTAGGTGATGCCGTCGAAGTTGACCTCCACGGCCGCCAGATCGGGGATGTCGGCGGCGATGGGATGGGTGGAGGGCAGCTGATCCTGCCGGTACGCCCACGACTTCTCCACATTGGCGAAAGTCGTCCAGGCGCCGGTGTATTCGGTGGCCTCGGCCTGGCACAGGACCGAGGCGAAGGTGGCGAAGGATTCGTTCAGCCACAGATCGTCCCACCACTTCATGGTGACGAGATCGCCGAACCACATGTGCGCCATCTCGTGCAGCACGGTCTCGGCGCGACGTTCGTAGGAGGCGCGGGTGACCTTGGACCGGAAGACGTAGTCCTCGAGGAACGTCACCGCGCCCGCGTTCTCCATGGCGCCGGCGTTGAACTCGGGAACGAACAGCTGGTCGTACTTCCCGAAGACGTACGGGACGCCGAAGTTGCGGTGGTAGAACGCGAAGCCCTGTTTGGTCTCGGTGAAAAGCCGTTCCGCGTCCATGAATTCGGCGAGCGAGGCGCGGCAGTAGATGCCGAGCGGGATCGTGGACTGATCGTCGGTGTACACATCGATCCACTTGGCGTACGGCCCGGCGATCAGCGCGACCAGATAGGTGCTCATCCGCGGCGTCGTGGCGAAGGTGTGCTCGACCACCTCGCCGACCGTGCGGGTGGCGGTCGCGGCGCCGTTGGAGATCACCTCCCAGTCGGCGGGCGCGGTGACCGTCATGTCGTAGGTCGCCTTGAGGTCGGGCTGGTCGAAGCAGGCGAACATCCGCTTGGCGTCGGCGGTTTCGAACTGCGAGTACAGATAGACCTTGTCGTCGGTCGGATCGACGAAGCGGTGCAAACCCTCGCCCGTATGCGAGTACACGCAGTCGGCCTCGACCACCAGGACGTTGTTCTCGGCCAGCTCGGTCAGGGTGAGACCCTCGGACTCGTCGTAGCCCGAAATGTCGAGTTCGGTGCCGTTGAGAACGGCCGAACGCACACCGGCGGCGACGATATCGATGAAGGTCTGCGCGCCCGGAGTGGCGGTGAACGTGACGGTGGAGCGCGAGAAGAACGTCTCGCCGGCGGTGGCCGCGGGACCGGTCGGCTGTCCGGTGAGGTCGAGTTCGACGCGATAGTTCTCCACACTGATCGTCGCGGCCCGCGCGATGGCTTTGTCGCGGGTGAGGTTCGGTGCAGACAAGGAGACTCCTTCGCTCGGACCGGTCGTGTGGACCACGCTGCGGATGCAGTCGCTGACGGTGCCCAGAATGCCACGTTCGCGCCCGCACGGCTGGGCCGACCGTGCATCCGCACCCCGTGCGAGACGAAACGCCGCGCGCCGCGCCACCGAGCGTCCGGTGCCGCCGGGGCGCTCGGTAGGCTGGGCATTCGTGTGCGGCGGACAGCGAAGCGAGGAGGGCCGGTGAAGCACATTCACGCCGGTAAGGTGCGCGATCTCTACGAGGACGGGGAATCGCTGATTCTGGTCGCCTCCGATCGGGTCTCGGTCTACGACGTGGTGCTGCCGACGCCGATTCCGGACAAGGGGGCGCTGCTCACCCAGCTGTCGAACTGGTGGTTCGACTACTTCTCCGATGTGCCCAACCACGTGCTCTCGACCACCGACGTCCCGGACGAATTCGCCGGGCGCGCGGTGCGCGTGCGACCGCTGAAGATGGTGCAGGTGGAGTGCATCGCCCGCGGCTACCTGGTCGGTTCCGGCCTGCAGGAGTACCGGCGGACCGGCGCGGTCTCGGGGGTGACGCTGCCCGCCGGGCTACGGGAGGGAGACAAACTTCCCGAGCCGATCTTCACCCCGACCACCAAGGCGTCCGCGGGACACGACGAGCCGATCACGTTCGATGATGTGGTGAATCAAGAGGGTCGCGATGTCGCCGAGAAGTTGCGCGACCTGACCCTGCAGATCTACACCCGCGGCGCCGAGCACGCCGCGGGGCGCGGTGTGATCATCGCCGACACGAAGGTCGAATTCGGCTGGGACGGAGATGTTCTCACCCTCGGTGACGAGGTCCTGACCTCCGACTCGTCGCGGTTCTGGCCGGCCGACGAATGGGAGCCGGGCCGGGCGCAGCGCTCGTTCGACAAGCAGTTCGTCCGCGACTGGGCGACCTCCACCGGCTGGGACAAGGAGCCGCCCGGCCCCGAGATCCCCGCCGATGTCGTGGCCGTCACCCGCGAGAAATACATGGATGCCTACCAGCGCATCACGGGCAACACCTGGGCGTGAGTGCGGTCGGTTACGGTCGAAGCGATTGCGCCGCAGAAGCTTTCGCTGACGGCCGCACCGGCGCGCCCGGCTACGAGGCGCGCAGCTTCGCCGCGCGCAGCATGAGGTAGTCGCGCTCGGGCGTACTCGTGGTCAGGTGTGCTGCCGCCGTATAGGACTCGATCGCCGCCGCACGGTCGCCCGCCATCTCGGACAGGTGTCCCCGCACCGCCTCGAGTCGATGGTTGCCACGCAGGCGATCCGCCAGCGCGTTCGCCGATTCCAGCCCGGCTGCGGGCCCGTGCACCATGGCCACCGCCACCGCGCGATTCAGACTCACCATCGGATTGTCCGACAGTCGCTCGAAGATGTTGTACAGCAGGAGAATTCGCTCCCAGTCCGTCGCCGCGGCGCTCGGTGCCCGGGTATGCAGTGCGGCGATGGCGGCTTGGACGCGGTAGGGGCCGTCGAGTCCGGCCTCGACCGCCGCCGTCGCCAGCCGCATTCCCTCCCGGGCGCGGTCGCGGTCCCAGCGGGTGCGGTCCTGTTCGGCCAGCGGAATCAATTCGCCACTGGGCCCCAGGCGTGCCGCGCGGCGGGCGTCGGTGAGCAGCATCAGCGCGAGCAGCCCCGTGACCTCCGGATCGCCCGGAAGCAGGCGGTGAACCTTGCGGGTCAGGCGAATCGCCTCCGCCGCCAGATCGGTGCGGTACAAGTGGGAGCCGCCGGTCGCGGTGTGCCCCTCGGTGAACATCACGTAGAGCACGTGCAGTACCGGCCCGAGCCGTGGGCCCCGTTCTTCCGGGGTGACGGCGGACTCGGCGAACGGGCGCGGCAGTGCGGCGAGCCGCTTCTTCGCCCGCGAAATACGTTGCGCCATGGTTGTTTCCGGCAGCAGGAAGGCTCGGGCGATCTCCTCGGTGGTGAGACCGCCCACCGCGCGCAGCGTCACCGCGATCGCACTGGCCGGCGACAACGCGGGATGGCAGCACAGCAGCAGCAACGTCAACGTGTCGTCGGCGGCCGAATCGGTATCGGCGGGCGGCACGTCCTGCAGGGCAGCCGTCGTCTCGCGGGAGCGGCGTGCGATCTCCGAACGCACCGAGTCGATCAGTCGCCGCTGCGCGACCTGGAGCAGCCAGGCCCGCGGATTGTCCGGATAGCCCTTGTCCGGCCACTGGGTGACCGCGGCGAGCATCGCCTCCTGCACCGCGTCCTCGGCCGCGTCGAAATCGCCGTAGCGGCGCACCAGCATTCCCAGCACGCCCGGCGCGACCTCCCGCAGGAGCAGCGCGACCTCCTGCGTGGAGTCGTCGCGCTCCGACGGCTGCCCGCCTGGGACGGCCGGTACCTGTGATCCGGGCATGGCGCGGCGGATCAGGCCTCGGTCGCCGGGGCGTCCATCACCGCGCGCACCTCGATGTATTCACCGATCGGGGCGCCGCCCGGGCCCGGCGCGGCCGATGCCTGCGCGGCGATCTCCAGCGCCCGGTCGGCGCTGTCCACATCGACGATCCAGTAGCCCGCCAGGAATTCCTTGGTCTCCGGGAACGGGCCGTCGGTGACCACCGGCGCGGACCGCCCGTCGGCGCTGACGATACGGGCCTGATCCGGGAAGGCCAGACCCTGGGCATCGACCAGCTCACCCGATTCGCGCAGTGCCGCGCCGAGCGCGCGCTGGAATTCGATATGGGCCGCGATGTCCTCCGGCGGCCACTCGCCGATCGGAGTTTCGCAGTGCGCGGCAGGGCGGTAGGTCTTGAGCAGCATGTATTTCACGATGATCTCCTCGGATCGCCGGCGCGCCAGCGCGGCGCGCTCACGATCGGGTCGGTGTCGGCCGCGGCTTCTCGACCTACCTTGGCTGTGATCGTGATCACAAATCTGTGGTCGTATCGGCGAGCGCGTCCGGATTCACCGGTTCGCCGCCGAGGATCAGCTCCTTGATCCGATCGGTGACGTCCCAGACGTTGACGTTCATCCCCGCCAGCACTCGATTGCCCTGATCCAGCCAGAACGCGACGAATTCGCGGCTCGCCGCGTCGCCGCGAACCACCACGGAGGTCGTCGCATCCGGTGCGACGAAACCGGTGTACTCCATGCCGAGGTCGTACTGGTCGGTGAAGAAGTACGGCAGCCGGTCGTAGGTGGCGGGCCGGTCGAGCATCGTCAGCGCCGCCACGGCCGGCTGGTTGAGGGCGGTGGCCCAGTGTTCGACCCGCACTCGCTGACCGAGCACCGGATGCTGCTGGTCGGCGATATCGCCGACGGCGACGATATCCGGATCGCTGCTGGCCAGACTCTCGTCCACCAGCACGCCGCCCTCGACCGCGAGCCCCGCGTCGGCGGCCAGTTCGATATTCGGCCGCGCGCCGACCGCGATCAGCACCGCATCGGCGTCCACGACCGTGTCGTCGGAGAGGCGGACTCCGGTGGCTTTTCCGTCGGCGGTGACGATCTCGGCGGCCTTCACGCCGCAGCGCAGATCGACGCCGTGCGCGCGGTGCAATTCGCCGAAGACCGCGCCCATCTCGTCGCCGAGAGCGGCCTGCAGCGGCACCGCGCCGACCTCCAGCACGGTCACCTCGAGACCGGCGGTCCGGGCGGCCGCCGTGACCTCCAGCCCGATCCAGCCCGCGCCGATGACGACCAGCCGCCGCGCCGAGCCGAACAATGAGATCAGCGCATCGGACTGCCCGATGGTGCGCAACATGTACACGCCCTCGGCATCGGCGCCGGGAATCGGCAGCCGGCGCGGGCGCGATCCGGTGGCCAGGGCGAGTTTGTCGTATGGCCGGGTCGAACCATCCGGCAGCGCAACCGTTTTCGACGTGCGGTCGATGGCCGTGACGGCGGTGCCGAGCAGCAGCTCGACATCGTGATCGCGATACCACTGCTCGGGATGCACGGTGAAATCGGCGAGCGACTTCTTGCCGAGCAGATGCTCCTTCGACAGTGGCGGCCGCTCGTAGGGGAGTTGCGCCTCCTCGGCGATCAACGTGATCGCGCCGTCGAACTCGTTGTCGCGCAACGACTCCGCCAGCTTCGCGGCGGCCAGACCGCCGCCGACGATGACGAACCTGGAATCTGTGGGCATGGGGAAACCTCCGGGCAGCGGGCAACCAGGGTCGTATCCGACCCTACTGTGCGATGCCGCCGCGATCGGGAAGTATCGCCAACTTCGCGGCGTTGACCAATGCTGAGGACGGGTGGCGTGCGGCCTCCCCACTGTTTCTTCGAAGGGACGAAATGTGAGCGATCAGACGACCACCGCCGGTTCCAGGGACCGCGTCGATTTCTGGTTCGATCCGCTGTGCCCGTGGTGCTGGATCACCTCGCGCTGGATTCTGGAGGTCGAGAAGGTCCGCGATATCGACACGCGCTTCCACGTGATGAGCCTGGCCGTGCTCAACGAGGGCCGTGACGACCTTCCCGAGCGCTACGTCGAAATGATGAAATCGGCGTGGGGGCCGGTCCGGGTGGCCATCGCCGCGGCCGAGCAACACGGTGAGAAAGTGCTCTCACCGCTGTACACCGCGATGGGCACCCGCATCCACAATCGCCGGGAGGAGTACGAGCGCGAGAACCAGGCCGACAGCCTGGCCGCGGTCGTCGCCGACGCTCTCGCCGAGGTCGGGCTGCCCGCCGAACTGGCCGAGGCCGCCACCAGCACCGAGTACGACGAGGCGCTGCGCAAGAGCCACCACGCCGGAATGGACAAGGTCGGGCCGGACGTCGGCACGCCGACCATCCACATCAACGACACCGCCTTCTTCGGCCCGGTGCTGTCGCGGATTCCGCGCGGCGAGGACGCGGGGAAGGTGTGGGACGGCGCGGTCGCACTGGCGTCCTATCCGCACTTCTTCGAACTCAAGCGGACCCGCAACGAGGACCCGCAGTTCGACTAGTGGATGAACGGCACGGGGCGCAGCACGCCCCGTGCCGGACGTGCGGCTACCGCGGCGGCAGCCCCGGAATTTCGCCGTATCCGGGGTAGCTGCCCGTCTGAGTGGGCGGTCCGGCCGGCGGCATCGGCTGCGGCGGGACGGCCGGTGGCGGATACGGCGGAGGCGTCGCCGTCATCGGTGGTGGCGGCGGACCGCTCGGCCGCAGGAACATCCGCCCGTGCCGGCTGCGATCGCGCAGCGCCCACATCCGCCACGTCAGTACCGGATGCGAGGCCATGGCGTTGACCACCCAGACGAAGAAGCCCTTGTCCTGTGGCGCGCGGTCGGCCATCTCGTCGAAATCGACCAGCGAGTTCAGATATTTGCCGCCCGCAAGGGTTCTCATCGCTCCGGGGGCGCCGAGATGCCGGTTGCAGAAGCCGTGATTGTCGGCGGTGTACTCCTGTGCGCGAATCAGCGAATTGCCGATGATCGGCAGGAACGGCACGAGGAACATGCCCAGCTGGCGCCAGTACGACACATGGCCGGCCGCGATATGGCCGACCTCGTGGCCGATGATGAAGGCCAGCGCGTCGGGGTCACGGGCCTGGCCGCCGATCTCGAACAGATCGCTGTAGACGACCACGTAGCGGCGGAACCCGTGCCCCGAGGCGAAGGCGTTGATCTGCCCGTTGCCCAGCACCACGTAGGCATCCGGGACGGTCGCCATGCCGAAGCGCGCGGCCGCCTCGACCACCAACCGGTATCCCTCCGGGAACTGGGTGGGCGACATCTTCACCGCATTGAGCCGCTGCATCGAATAGTTGGTGCCGCGGCCGAACCACAGCAGCAGCGGCGCGAGGATCAGCAGCAGGACGTAGTAGTTCACCGCACCGACGAGCAGGAACAGCAGCGCGATCAGATAACCGGTGACGGTGGCCAGAATCACCACGATCAGCAGCGGGATCTCCCAGCTGTGCCGGGCCGGCATCCCCCAGGGAGACAGTCCGCGCGTCGGCTGGAACGGCGGGACGTGCGGCGGCGAAAACGGTTGTTGCGGACCCCATCCCGGCGGTCCCAGCCGAGGATCCCACCCCGCCATACCGGTCACCGGATTCCACCCCGGTCCGCGCCCCTGCTGTGGTGACTGATCGGCCCACTGATCTTCGGACTGCATGGGCTGAACTCTATAGAGGATCGGGGAACCACCCCATGTGGAGCGAAAGCGCCCACCTGACAGAATCTCAGCCATGCGCGTATACCTGGGTGCCGACCATGCCGGCTTCGAATTGAAGAACCAAGTGAAGGATCATCTGACGCAGGCCGGTCACGACGTGGTCGACTGTGGAGCCCACGAGTACGACGCCGTCGACGACTATCCGGCCTTCTGCATCGACGCCGCTCGCCGCGTCGTCGCCGACCCGGGCAGCCTCGGCATCGTGTTCGGCGGCAGCGGTAACGGTGAGCAGATCGCCGCGAACAAGGTTCCCGGCGCGCGCTGTGCGCTGGCCTGGAGCGTGGAGACCGCGAAACTGGCTCGTGAGCACAACAATGCGCAGCTCATGGGTATCGGCGGCCGGATGCACAGCACCGAGGAGGCCTTCGCCATCATCGACGCGTTCCTGGCGACGCCGTGGTCGGACGAGGCGCGGCATCAGCGGCGCATCGACATCATCGCCGAATACGAGAAGTCCGGTCAGCCGCCGGCGGTGCAGAGCTAGCAGGCATCGAGCGGGCCGGGCCACGCGCCCGGCCCGTCCGGCCGCATGCGGGCCGGTGTGAGCGGAACGGAATTCGGGAGATGCCTGAGGGACATACGCTGCATCGCCTGGCGAAGCTGCATCAGCAGCGCTTCGCCGGCGGTGTCGTGCGGGTTTCCAGCCCGCAGGGGCGCTTCGCCGATGGTGCCGCCCTGGTCGACGGAGCCACCCTGACCAAGGCCGAGGCGTGGGGTAAACATCTTCTGCACCACTATGATTCGGGCCTGATCGTCCATGTGCATCTCGGTCTCTACGGCACCTTCACCGAATCGCCCGCGCCGCTGAGCGATCCGGTCGGCCAGGTGCGGATGCGGATGATCGGCGCCGGTAAGTCCGCGGCCACGCTGTACGGGACCGATCTGCGTGGTCCGACCGCGTGCGAGGTCCTGCACGCACCGGAGGCCGACGTCCTCACCGCCCGGCTCGGCCCTGATCCGTTGCGGCGCGACGCCGATCCCGATCGGGCGGCGCAGCGGATCCGCCGTTCGAACCGGTCCATCGCGGCGCTGCTGATGGACCAGTCGGTGGTGGCGGGTGTGGGCAATGTCTATCGAGCGGAAGTGCTGTTCCGGCACGGCATTTCACCGCAACGTCCCGGCCGCGCCGTTACGGCCGGGGAGTGGGATGCGCTGTGGGCGGATCTCGTCGCGTTGATGAAGGTCGGCGTGCGCAAGGGCGCCATCGTGGTGGTGCGCCCCGAACACGACCGCGGCGCGCCGTCGTATGCGGTCGGCAAACCGCGCACCTACGTCTATCGCCGAGCCGGTGAGCCCTGCCGGATCTGTGCGACCACCGTCGCGCATGCCGTGCTCGAGGGGCGAAACCTGTTCTGGTGCCCCACCTGTCAGCCGGCCTGAGTCGCCGGTATCGCCGCGGCGCGCCGCCGGAGCAGACGCGTGAGCGCGAGTCCGAGCAGCGCGACGGCGACGAGGACGTAGGTGTTGCCCAGTAGGTGCTGCCACCAGTTCCAGGTGAGCTCCCGGTCGCCACCGCCCGGCACCAGCACCTGTCCGATGAGGAACGGTGCGGTGACGGCGGCGATCGCGCCGGCCACCGCCGCGGCGGATCTGCTGGTGGACCACAACGCGGCGGTCACCAGCGCGGGTGCCACCCACACCCAGTGATGAGTCCACGACACCGGCGAAACCAGCAGCAGCACAGCGGCATTCACGAGCAGCGCGGCAACCGAGAGCCTCGTGATCGCGGGGGCGTTCCCGGGTGTGATCGGGGCGGCGGCGGTGCGCTCGGCGCGGAAGAGCAGGTACATCGCGACCGCGCCGGCGGCGGCGACGGCGAGCCCGAGACCCAGCCACACCGCCGCGGCCGCGGATTCGGGCAGGCCGAGCCGGTAGATCATGCCTTTGAGGGACTGGTTGCCGGCGTAGTAGGGCGCCCCGATGCGACCGGTGTCGACGATCGCGTGCAGCCAGTACTGCGTGGATGTCCGCGGGAACAGTACGAATCCGGCGAGCACCACTCCCGCGGCGGTCGCCGCCGCCGTTCCCGCCGCTTTCCAGTCCCGGCGAATCAGCAGATAGAGCACGAAGGCCGCCGGGGTCAGTTTCGTGACGGCGGCGATGCCGATCAGCACGCCGCGGGGCCAGCGCGGCTTCTCGGTCAGGCAGTCCAGCGCGACCGCGGCCATCAGAATGATGTTGATCTGCCCGAACCACAGTGTCGTGTGCACCGGCTCGAGCGCCGCCATCGCGATGACGACGGGGGTGATCAGAGTCGCTTTCGACCGCGGGTTCAGCTCGGGCCGGACCCGGGAGAGCACCAGCCAGATCGTCACCCACAGACAGGCCAGCGAACTGGCCGTCACCGCGACCTCCGCGAGCCAGAGCGGCATCACGGCCAGCGGAGTCATCAGCAGCGCTGCCGACGGGGGATAGGTGAACGGCAGGTCGGTGTGGCCGGCGACCGGTAGCGGCGGCCCGTACAGTGCGCCGTGGTGCAACCAGGCCAGGGTGTCGACCCGATACACCTGCAGATCGAGGAAACCGTGCAACGCCGAGATGAGCAGGGCAGCCGACACCGAGAGCAGAAGTCCGATCAGGATCGGGATGCGGGGGAAATATCTCGTATCGTCGGAATGCTGTTGGCGCAGCAGCTGACGCCGCTCCGCCCGCACCGTGATCATGAAGCTGAGACCGACCTTTCGATGTTCGCCGTTCGGCGCTCGGGCGCGGCGAACCACGTCGTGTAGAACAGGGAGATCACGGCCGCCAGTGCGGCCAGGACCGCGAGTCCGGACGGCAACGGATGGGCGGCCATGGTCTCTGCGAGGAAACGATAGGACAGCAGCAGCCCCGCGAAAACCCCGGCGCCGAGGGTCACCATGTGAATCCGTTTGCTGTCCCAGCCCCGATCGGGTTCGCGCAGTGCCGATTCCACCGTGAGGGACAGGACCGCACCCGCCACCAGATCGCAGCCGTAGTGGTAGCCGAAGCCGAGCGTCGCCAGCAGCGTGCACACCAGCCATACCGCACCACCCCAGCGCAGCCACCGCGGCCCGGTGCGCGAATGCACGAACAGTGCTGTGGCCCAAGCGGTGTGCATCGACGGCATGCAGTTGCGGGCGGTGCCGGCGTCGAAGAGCATCGGCGCCGGGGTGCCGGTGATCGCCGGCACCGTGTGCGGCCAGTCGCCGATCTGCAGGCCGTGGCCCAGCGGGCCGTAGGCGAAGACCGGGCCGACCACGGGAAACAGCACGTAGACGAGCGGCCCGACGATGCCCAGTACCAGGAAGGTGCGCAACAGATTGTGCCGTGGCCACGGCCTCGTCGTCACATTGCGCAGCTGCCACACCGCGACCACCACGGCGGCCGCCGGCAATTGGATGTACACCGCGTGCAACACGGTCGACGGGACCGGGCCCGCCGCGTCCAGGAGGCTGCCGACGACCCACGCCGGATCTCCCAGTGCGCGATCGGCATATTGCACGTACTGATCCAGTACGCGCGGACCGGCGGAGATGCTCACCAGCAGCCAGGTGTCGGCGAGCTTCGACGCCATGATCAGCAACACACCGAATGCGATGGCGCGCAGGGCGATCCGCCGTCGCCGGCCACGCCACCGAGCGACGGTCAGCACGAGCGCGGTCAAGACCAGCGTCGGGCCGGTTCCGATCGAGAGGTGCCAGTGGCACAGCGCCTGCACGCCGAGCACCAGCAGGTCCAGTACCGCGGCCGACGCGAGGCTGATGACGCGCACGCGCGCGGGCACGCCGACGCACGCGAGGCCCAGGCCCGCCCAGGTGACGAACGCCGATTGCGGGTCGGCCGCGTAATCGGCGAGGAGACTACGAAAGGGCCCGAGGGCGCCGTGCGCGGATGCCCACACCTGGGCGACGGTGAGCAGGACCACAGCGCCGACGACTGCGGCAGCGGCTCCTGCTCGGGGCTTTTTCCCACCCCCGGATAACGACGACGAGGGAACTACCCTCGCCTCGTGGTCGATCAACACTGAAGATCGATAACACAACGTAAACGGAGGCGCAACTTCCGGTTACCGGAAAGCTAAAAACCTCCGTCGAATCCGCCGAAGTCGCCTCCGTCGAAACCGCCACCGCCGTCGAAGAAGCCGCCCCCGTCGAAGCCGCCGCCGTCGTGGCCGCCACCCTGGTCGTAGCCGCCACCCTGGTCGTAGCCGCCACCCTGGTCGTAGCCGGCGGTGTCGTATCCGCCCTGGTCCCCGCCGTCGAAGCCCTGCCCGGCATCCTGGCCCGCATCGAATCCGGCGTCATAGCCTGCGCCGTAACCGTTTTCGAAACCGGCCGCGCCGTAGCCGACGCCGTGCATACCGCCGAACAGCGCATCGAACAGCAGCACCGAGCCGACGCCCCAGGCGCCGGCCACCAGCGCGGTCTTCCACCACGGCTCGGAATACCAGCCGGCCGGGACCGGACGCCCGGCGACCCGGCCGCCCGGATAGTAGTTCGGAGTTTGCGGAGAAGGCGTCGGCGACGCTTCGATGCTGCGGCCGTCGAAGTCGACGGTGCGGTCCTCGGTGACGCGTCCGGCGGACCGCTGTCCGTCCAGTTCGGGGACCGGTGGGCCGGGATCGAGATTCATCGCGGTGCGGGCCGCGCGCACGTAGTACAGGCCCTCGATCGCGGTTTCCTTGGCCAGCCGAGCCTGGGTGACGGTCGTGGCCTGATCGATCTGCGATCCGGCGGCGTTGAGTCGTTCACCCGCATCCGCCAGCGCCTGCTTGGAGGCCTGGTCGGTCCCCGTGAGGTTGTAGACCTGGCCGCCGAGGCGTTCGATCAACCGGCGTGCGTCGGCCTTCGCGTCGGCGAGTTGGTTGTTGTCCCGGGTGCGTTGGTTCGAGCGCCCCGCGACCATCATCGCGACACACGCGATCAGGACGACGACCAGAAGGATCAGCAGCAGCCACACATCGACCAGAGTACGCGTCGGCGGTTTGCCCGAGGCTTGCTCTCAGCCCGCGACGGCGGCGTCGTAGGCGAGTCGGGCGGCGTCGTAACCGCCCGGCTCGCCGCCGGAATCGCCGAGCTCGGAAAGTGCGAACTGCCGCTTGCCGGCCGTTTTGGCCGAGTACATCGCCCGGTCCGCGCTGCGCAGCAGATCGGAGAAGTCGCACGGTCGCCCGGGTGGGGAGAAGGCGGTGCCGACGCTCGCGGACACCGGCACCGGTCCGGCATCGGTCGGCACCGGATCGTGCAGGGCGGTCAGCACGCGCATCGCCACCTCGGCGAGGGTGTTGCGCCGGGCGGGCAGGGCGAGGACGAATTCGTCTCCGCCGTAGCGGCATACGACCGTTTCGTCCGGGCAGGCCGCGCGCAGCCGCCGCGAGATCTCCACCAGCACCTCGTCGCCGACGGAATGGCCGTAGCCGTCGTTGATCTGCTTGAAGTCGTCCAGGTCGATCAGCAGCAGGCCCACGCCGCGGGTGTGGTCGGTGGCCATCACACGCACGCGTTCCTGCAACAGGGAGCGGTTGGCGAGGTCGGTGAGTGCGTCGTGGGTCGCCTCGTGCCGCAGCCGGTTCTGCAGCGCCGCGATCTCCTGTACGCGCACGGAGACCGCTGCCGTCAGATTGCGCTCCTGCTGAGCGAGGGCGCGTTGCTGCAGGGCCTCGGCATAGCTGTCGATGGCATGGCTGGCCACGAACGGCCACCGGGTCGCCACCAGGGATCCGGGTTCACCCGGCGCGAAGCCCAGCAGGGCTCTGGTGGCGGGGGCGAGCATGCGGGTGCGATCGAAGGGCGCCTCGGCCAGCCGTCGCCCGATCGCGCGGGCGGCCGGAACCGGAAACGGTTCGGACTGTGCAAGATTCAACAATTCGTCGACGATGGCCGCGAACACCTGCTCGAGGTGTTCGGGCTCGACTGTCAGCCCGCTGCCGGCATAGACGGCACGAACCCAGTCCCGTGTCGTCGCCGCGACGTTCGCGGCGGTCTGCGTGTCGAGTTCGGCAGGCATCGCCGATCACCTCGCGCAGACGTCGTCGACGCCGGCGCTCCGGCCGGTCACGCCCTCCGGAACGCGCTCACTGCTTCGCGGTCGAGTACACCTTCGGCGCACGCTCACCGCCCCCTTTCCAGATACCCCCGTCCGGCAAAAAGGATCCTAGCAAGCCACTCGGCACCGAAAAACGCTGTTTTACAACCTGTTCCGATAAGTCACGAATGGCGATCGGCAGTGTGATCGACTCCGGGCCTGCGGCGTTACACCTTGCCTCAGCGTGTCGCTCGCGGCGTGTTGCGGGGGATGTTCACTCCTGAGTGCGCAGGACTTCGTGAAACGTTCTTATCGCAGGCCAGGGGCCTTGACGCGGGATCCGGTCCGCGCGGTGGCGGCGAGCCGCCGGTGACGAGTATCACAGCAGGTTGCGAGGGTCCGGTCGGGGAGTGAGTGGCGCGATATCTCGTGGGCGCGATGCGCCACTTCGGCATCGCCGCGCTCGAAGTTCCGTCGTCGAAGTTTGCTGTCCAATCGCTACGGGCCTGCTCCGGGGGGAGTTCGGCGCGCCGGTGAGCAGCCCGGTGGACGCGCCGGGCGAAAACCGGGTGTGCGATTGGCATTCCGGAAGTGAAGTTCGGTACAGTCCTACACGCAGACGACATCGTGGCGATCCCATTGGTGTCGTATGCCTGCGGGTGTAGTTCAATGGTAGAACCTCAGCCTTCCAAGCTGATGGTGCGGGTTCGATTCCCGTCACCCGCTCCGAGGTGGGGATTGTCGGCAATTCCCGGCCGCCGGATCCCGTCCATCGGGAGGCGCCAGCGCAACCGCTGGACGGAAACGGGATGTAGCGCAGCTTGGTAGCGCATCCGCTTTGGGAGCGGAGGGTCGCAGGTTCAAATCCTGTCATCCCGACCACAGATGACCGGGAATTTCCGCTCGGTCGTGGGCGCTGAACGAACAAGGGTCGCGTTCTGCGGCCGACCGGACGATCGCAACCGTACCCGGGTCCCGACAAGACGGTATTTCCGAAAGGAATGCTGACTATGGCGTGGATCGTGCTGGTGCTGTCCGGAGTCTTCGAAGCCGTCTGGGCCACCGCGCTGGGAAAGTCACACGGCTTCACCCGCCTCGTGCCGTCGCTGGTCTTCGCGGCCGCGCTCGTCGCCTCGATGTCGGGTCTCGCCTATGCCATGCGCACACTGCCCGTGGGCACCTCGTACGCGGTGTGGGTGGGCATCGGGGCCGCGCTCACCGTGCTGTACGCGATGATGACCGGTGCCGAGCAGGCCTCGCTGGTGAAGATCGTATTGCTGCTGCTGATCGTCGCCGGGGTGGTGGGCCTGAAGGTGACCGGTTAGCCGCTCGAATCGGCCTGTCCCACGCCGAGCGGTATCCGCGGCGACATTCGCCGCGGATACCGCCACGTCGGCCACGCTCGACTCCGCCGGGTAACCCGCGTACCCCCGGCTGCCGATGTGCGTGTTATCGGCTGTGACGCGCCGGCCGGGCGGAGCCGGCCGAATGCGATTGCGCGTGAACGCGTTTCGTTCCACCGGTCGAGCGTGCGGTGCCCGGCGAGCGGCCCGACGAACCGCGCTCGGCCCGGCCCGTCCCGG
>NZ_CAWMPM010000056.1:0-32947 GCF_963869435.1 Nocardia violaceofusca NBRC 14427 | reverse complement strand
TATCGATCCCCGGGGTGTTACCGCACGGTGACGGTCATCGAGAACCGCTGGCCCGGGTTGGCCTGATCCCACGGCCGCACCGACACCAGGCTCAGCCGGGTGCTGCCGGCGCGGGCAGCGGTGAAGGTCCACACACTGGTACCGGGGGCGCCCGGCATCGAGCTGCCCGGCCGGAACACCGGGTCGCCCTCCTGGGCGAGCACCCCGCGGTCGACCTCACCGATCTGCCAGACGTAACCGGTCGTCGGGTTGTCGGGCAGGGCCACCGCCAGTTCCTGACCGACGTCGAGGGTCGTGGTCCCGCCGTCGCCGTCGGTACCGACGATGATCGGCTCCGATACCGCCTGCACGGCACCGGGCACCGCGGGAATCGGGTCGGCCCCGGCAACCGCATTCGCCCCACCGGCCGCCAGCGCCAGACCGAACACAACCATCAGCAAAGGTGTACGCACCGCATTCCTTCCATATTCAAACGGGCGTCCACACCCTACAGTCGTGCTCAGCTCAGCAACGCCAAACCGCCATAGGCACCGGAGAATTCGGGATGCTCCCCCACGTCGGCCGGATTGTCCGGCCGCCACAACGGCAGATGCACCAGTCCTGGTTCCAGCAACGGCCAGTCGTGGAAGAATCCCGCGATATGGTTTCTGTCGCGCAGCACGATCTCGGTCGAGGTGCGCCCCGAGAGCTTCTGCGCCTCCAGCACTTCGACCGGCTGCCCGTCGGCGGTGGCATGGGTGATCGCCAGATAGCTGCCCGGGGCGACGGCCCGCTGCAGCCGTGCCACACATCCCGCCGGATCGGCCTCGTCCGGGACGAAATGCAGCACTCCCAAAAGCAATACGGCGATCGGCCGGTCGAAGTCCAGCACCTCCCGCACCAGCGGATCGTTCAGAATCGTGTCCGGCTCGGCGACATCGGCCTGCACGACCGCCGCATGCGGGTTGCCGTTCAGAATCGCCCGGCTGTGCGCCACCGCCACCGGGTCGATATCGACGTAGACGACCCGCGCCTGCGGATTGCGCGCCTGCGCCACCTCGTGCACATTGCCGACGGTCGGAATGCCCGAGCCCAGATCCAGGAATTGCGTGATACCGGCGTCGACCAGATGACGCACGCAGCGACGCAACAGATCTCGGTTGGCGCGCATGGTCTCGGCGACATTCGGAGTGAACGATTCGATCTGGCGTGCCAGTGTGCGATCGATCTCGAAATTGTGCATCCCGCCGACGAAATAGTCGTACACCCGGGATGCGCTGGGCCGATCCAGGTCGATGCCTTCCGGCGCCCAACTAGGTCTGGTCATCGCAACCTCTCCGGAACTAAACCCCGCCGGAAGGCGAAGCCACGCAATCGTATTCGACACACGTGCGAAACTCCCGCGGTTCACATGAAGTCCACGCCCCGGCTACCATCATCGACATGGCGTGGGATGGGTCCGAACACGACGGTCCGCACGCCGACCTGGCGCACCGATGGGCAGCGGCGCTCGGCGGCGGGGTCCGCGATCACGTCGTACCCATGAGCGTTTCCGAGGCCCACCAGTTGCTGCTCACCCTCGCCCGGGGGTTGACCGACGCCGCCGACTCCGGCGGTACCGCGCGGGTCGCCGAACTGGGCGGCGATCTGGCCCGCGCTCATTTCGTCGGCGACGAGGTTCTCGGCCGCACCATGACGGTGCTGGCCACCTACTTCGCCGAACTCGACATCGGCTCGGGACGGGCCGCGGAACTGATCGGCGCGTTCGCCGGCGGTTACGTTCGAGCGTTCCGGGCATGGCTGCTCAGCGAACAGGAAAGTGTGCGCACCGCCGATATCGCGGCGCGCAGTGTGGTGGAGGAACAGTTGCGTGCCAGTGAGGCCCGATTGCGGGCCGTGTTCTCCCAAGCCGGGATCGGCACGGGGCTGTCGGATATGACCGGCCGGATCATCGAGGTCAACAACGCGTTCGCCGCCATGCTCGGCTACGAACCGGAACAGATGTACGAACTCGAGGTCACCGACCTCACCCATCCCGACGATCCGCCGGGCATGTGGGAGCTGTACGCGGGGGTGCTGCGCGGGGATCACGAACATGCGCAGATGGAGAAGGCCTATCGCCATCGCGACGGGCACACCGTGTGGACCAATATCAACGTCTCGCTGATCCGTGACGATCACGGCCGGCCGCAGTACACGCTGGTCCTGGTCGAGGACATCTCCGAACAGCGCGAGCTGCGCGAGCGGCTCAGCTACCGCGCCCATCACGATCCGCTCACCGGGCTGGCCAACCGGTCCCGGTTCTTCGACGCCCTCACCGAAGCCTTCGCCGACCCGGACGCGCGGGTCGGCCTGTGCTACGTCGACCTCGACCATTTCAAGGCCGTCAACGACACCTTCGGCCATTCCATCGGCGACGAACTGCTCACCCGTGCGGCGGCCCGGCTGTGCGCGTGCGCGGTCGGGGAGAACAATCTCGTGGCCCGCATGGGCGGCGACGAATTCGTCATCCTGGTGCCCCGCACCCGACGCCGGCGCGAACTGATCGATCTGGCCCGCACGGTGCTCGACGCGTTCACCGTGCCGTTCGACATCGACGGGCACCGGTTGCGGATCGGGGTCAGCATCGGCGTCATCTCCGAACAGGCCGCCGAAACCACCACCGAAGAGCTGCTGCAGGCCGCCGATTCGACCATGTACTGGGCCAAGACCGACGGCCGCGGCCGCTACGCGGTCTTCGACCCCAGCCGGCGCCGCCGGGAGCACACCCGCGCCGAACTGCTCGCCGATCTCCCGGGCGCGCTGGCCCGCGGCGAATTCTTCCTCGACTACCAGCCGATCGTCGATCTCGGCGACCATCGGCCGGTCGCGGTGGAGGCGCTGGTGCGCTGGCACCATCCCCAGCTGGGAATTCTCAGTCCCGCACGGTTCATCGACCTGGCCGAGGGCGGCGGCCACATCATCGCGCTCGGCACGGTGGTGCTGGAGCAGGCGTGCCGGGAGGGCCGGCGCTGGTGCGACCGCTTCGGCGACAAGGCGCCCGTGGTCAGCGTGAACGTGTCGGCGGAGGAGGTCGCCGATCCGGCCTGGCTCGAACGGGTGCAGAAGATCGTGGCCGATACCGGAATCCCGCCGGACCGGCTGCAATTGGAACTCACCGAGCGCACCTTCATGCATGCGATCGGGCGGCCGCTGCAAGCGCTGCACACCCTCGCCGAATCCGGAATCCGCATCGCCATCGACGATTTCGGCACCGGCTATTCCAACCTCGCCTATCTGGGCCAGCTTCCGCTGCACGTGGTGAAACTGGCCGGGCCGTTCATCCATCGCATCCGCAATGCCGGCACGGTCGGCCGCAGCGATCTGCTGATCCTGGAGACGATCATCGACCTCAGCCACGATCTGGGTCTGAGCGTGACCGCCGAATGTGTGGAGACCCGGCATCAGGCCGATCGGCTGCTCGGACTGCAGTGCGATACCGCCCAGGGCTGGTACTTCCACCATCCGGTGCACGCCGACGTGATCGCGGATCTGCTGGCCCGCGAACTCGTCGAACCCGGGTCGCTGCCGCTCGAACTGCCGGGCTCGCTGCCGAATCCGCACGGCCGCTGAGCATGACGCACGCGGGCGGTGCGGTGGCCGTCGCCGGTCACCGCACCGCCCGCGTTCAGCCCGGAATCAGTACGCGGTACCACCGGTGGCCGCGCTGCGACCGTGCTTCATGAACACGACACCCACGAGCGCGATCGCCGCGGACACGGCCACGAAGTAGAAGCCCAGCTCGTATCCGCGGTCGGCGAACAACAGCGGAATATCCTTGGTGGCCACATGATTTCCCGCCACCGAGATATCGGCGCGCACCGGATTGGCGTTGAGGAAGGCGGTCGCCACCGCGATGCCGATCGCGGCGCCCATCGACTGCATCACCCCGAGCATGCCCGCGCTGATGCCCTGCTGTTCGGCCGGAACGCCCTCCACGATGAGGTTCGGCGTCGAGGCGTAGTACAGGCCGAAGGCGAGGCCGTACACGGCGCTGATCAGCGCGATCACACTCCAGCCGTGATCGAGGACCGCGTAGGCCAGCCCGCTGAGCACCATCACCACCAGCGCCGACATCAGCGGCATCCGGGCGCCGGAGCGGCGAATCCAGAAGCCGCCGATCAGGCCGGCGATCATGCCGATCACCGCCTGCGCCAGCGCCACGTGCACCGCATATCCGAGCAGCGTCAGATTGTCGCCGTAGGTGTAGCCCGGATTCAGGCTCACCTGCACAGCCTGCGCCGGCAGCATCTGCCCGGTCTGGGCGTGGATCTCGGCGAGCGTGCCCTGCACGACACCGGCGGTGACGTCCGCCGCGGGCGGCGACTGGGTCATGTACCCCACCGCATAGCCCTGATATCCGATCGTGAACGACGCCAGCAGCGCGACGAACAGCACCACACTCACGCGCGGGTGGAACAGCAGCTTCATATCCATGATCGGTTGCCGCACACGCATTTCCACGATCGGGAAGGCGGCCAGCAGCACCAGCCCGCCGACCAGCCAGGCGAGCGTGGACGGCTTCGCCCAGCCCCAATCCTGACCCTTGTCCAGGTAGATCAGCGTCAGCACCGCACCCACGGCCAGCAGCACCGCACCGATGAAGTCCAGCCGCTGCGGCGTGCGCAGCCGCGACTCCGGCACGATCAGCGCGACCAGCGGCAGCATGATCACGGTGAAGACGAACAGGAACCAGAAGATCGCTCGCCAGCTGTGGTGGTCGACGATGTAGCCGCCGATCAGCGGTCCGGCCACGGCCGAAACGCCCAGGCCGGTGGAGGCGACACCCAGCCCGATCGGCACATATTTGCGCGGCATGAGGTCGCGGATCAGGCCGTAGGAGATCACCGCGGTGGCGATCGCGGTGGCCTGCAGACCCCGGCCGAGCAGGAAGAGCATCCAGTTGCTGGTGATCGCGCACAGCGCGCAGCCGATCAGGAACAGCACCCCGCAGAGCATGAACATCCGCTTCTTGCCCCAGATGTCGCTCATCTTGCCGACGAGCGGTGAGGCCGCGGCGCCGATGACGCCGAAGATGATGATCGCCCAGTTGATGTTCGCGCCCTGGTCGGGGAAGGTCGGCGCGATCTGGCGCAGGGCCGCCGACACCATGACGAATTGCATGGGGGCGACCTCGGTGAACAGCACGATCACCGCGAGCACGGTGAAGATGCGAAGTTTGGACGCACCGTCGAGACGGCCGGTCGTATCGACCGGCTCCGACGGTGTCGTCGCTTCGAGGGAGGTGGACATGTGCCCTCCGGCGTGACAGGTGAACAAGATGGCGTGAACCGTGTCACATTCCGGGTGGTCCGAATATCACCGAACCCGCTCAGTGGGACCGAACTCGCGCATCTCGACGCCGTACGACACCGCGGCAGTGCACAATGCTCTGATGCTCGATGTGTACTACGGCTTGTTCCTGCTCTTGTTCGAAGGAGAGCGGCTGAGCCACATCTTCGGAGTAGCGCTCGACTCCGGAAATCTGTGCGGGTGAGAGGGTTCGACCGCCGCGCCGTGGCACCGGGCGGTCCTCACTCGCCGGCGGGCTTCGCTGCCGGCGGCTCCAGGATGTCGAGATAGTGCTCGACGAGAGCCGGCAGCTCCGCACGCCCCGGTGTGAAGTCGAAGTTGTTCTCCATCACGAGGATTCGCGGCAGGCTCGACAGCGGTGTGCTTCCTGGCGTCGGACGAGGCCCGCTACATCACCGGTCTGCCACTCACCGTCGATGCCGGCAGCACCCTGAAGTAACCGCCCGGTGTCGCCGCGGCCGAAAAGAGCTGGAATACGAAGGTATTCGTCGATTCCGACCGCTGCGGCCAAGCCTGTCCGGAGTGGGGGATCGAGGCGCGCTAGGTGGTCGCGAGCAGGTCGTCCAGCAGCGACCGGGTATGGACGAGTCGGTCGATATCACCGGTGATCCGGCGACGCTCCACCTCCAGTCGTTCGCGGCAGCCGTCCAGCAGCAGGGAATCGCCGGACAGGCACGAGAGGATTTCGCCGATGAGATCCATGTGCAGGCCGGCCGCGAGCAGGGTGCGGATGTGCGCCACCGTGCGAATGTCGGAGTCACCGAAGACGCGGTATCCGGTGGCGGTTCGCTCCGGCTTCAGCACACCTCGTTCCTCGTAGTAGCGCAGTGCGCGCACACTCACCCCGGTTCGCTCGGCCAACTCTCCGATCTTCACCCGGCGCTCCGTTCACTGTGCGGACTTGACTCTCACGTCGACGTGAGAGTTTAGCGTCCCAGCATGCTTCGACTCGGCATCCTCATATTCTGCGTATTCAGCGTCACCACCGGCGAATTCGTCGTCGCCGGCATCCTGCCCGAGGTCGCCGCCGATCTCGGCGTCACCGTCGGCGCCGCCGGCCTGCTGGTCACCGCGTACGCGGTCGGCATGATCGTCGGCGGCCCGCTCCTCACCGCGGTGACGGCCGGCACCGACCGGAAACGGTTGATGGTGGCATTGCTGACCGTCGCGGTCGTCGGCAACACGGTCTCCGCTCTCGCACCCGACTTCCGATTGCTGCTGGCGGCCCGGTTGCTCACCGCATTGGTGACCTCGACATTCTTCGCCCAGGCCGTTGTGATCGCGGTGCAGTCCGCGGCGCCCGAACGCGCCGGAACCATGGTGGCGCGGTTGGCATTCGGCATGAACCTGGCGATGATTCTCGGCGCCCCGATCGGCACCCGAATCGGCAGTCAGTGGGGGTGGCGGACGACCTTCGCCACGATCGCGGTCGCATGCCTGATCGGGCTGGTGGCGATCGCCCGGACATTCCCCTCCGCGGCCGCTGCGGAACGGACCTCGGCCGTCGCCGAGTTGCGGGTCCTGCGGCGGGGGCCGGTGCTGGTGGCGCTGGCGATCACCGCGGTCGGCAACGTCGGAGCGCTGATGGTGTTCAGCTACCTCGCCCCGCTGCTCACGAACCTGGGCGGCCATCCCGCCGGACGGTTGCCATTGCTGCTGCTCGCCTACGGTGTCGGCGCGACCATCGGCAACCTCGTCGGCGGCACACTCTACGACCGCAACCCCCGGTTCGCCCAGCCCGCGCTGCTCGGATTACTGGCCGTGACCTTCGTGGCAGCGTGGTTCGTCGCGACCGTCACCGCGCTCACCGTGGTCGCGGTGGTGGCGATCGGCCTGCTCGGCTTCGCCGTCATCCCCGGCATGCAGGCGCGCGTGCTGCGAACCGCCGCCGCGGCCCCCACGCTGGCCATGGCCGTCAACGCCTCCGGCTACCAGCTCGCCGCCGCCGCTGCGGGCCTCGTCGGCGGACTGATCGCCGACTCCCCCGCAGGCCCCCGCCCGCTCTATCTGGTCGCCGCCGGCCTCACCGCCTGCGGCCTGCTCATGACCGTCACCGCCACCCGTGCGTCCCACCCCGAAGACGCGGACGCGATGGCGCAGTGACCACGCCGCCACCCGGTGGCGCGCCGCGCGAGCGACACGCCGCCGGGTGGCGGTGCCGGCCGGACCGCCGACGATCCGCAGGGGAAACGTCGGCGAATCCGTGTCAGCCGATGTTCGCCGACAGGTCCGGAGCCATCCGGTACACCTCGTCACGCCAGTTGTTCCAGGCGTGGATGCCCGCGGCCGGGAAGTCGTAGGCGATGTTCTGCGCGCCCAGGGATGCCATCCGCACCTGGAATGCGCGGGTGTTCACCAGCGCCAGAGCCTCGAGTCCCATGCCGTTGACGGTGCCCATATTCGGTCCGTCGGTGGCGGTGGGGATGCCGCTGCCGGCCGAGATCCACAGCCGCGTGTGGTTCTGAATCAGCCTCGGCGCGAAGACGAACGGGTCCATCCGCAGCCACTGCGGGCCCCACGGCGGAGCCATCGCATCGACGTTGTAACCGCCGGCATCGAGCATCGCGACGCGGATCGCCTCG
This sequence comes from Nocardia violaceofusca NBRC 14427, assembly GCF_963869435.1. NCBI lineage: Bacteria > Bacillati > Actinomycetota > Actinomycetes > Mycobacteriales > Nocardiaceae > Nocardia > Nocardia violaceofusca. Next base: position 25,034 of record NZ_CAWMPM010000056.1, on the reverse strand, counting down.
CGCATACCCGGCGCCGAGATGTTCAGGTACCCGGAGAAGGAGCCGGCGAAGCTGAACTGGTCGGGATGGTAGGCGGCCAGGGTCAGCGCGGCACTACCGCCCATCGACAGGCCGAAGACGCCGTTGCGGTCGGCCCGGAATCCCAGGCGGTCACGCAGCGCGCCGCGCAGATTCTGCGTCAGGAAGGTCTCCCACTTATAGGTGTAGGACTTACCCGGCCCGGCCGAAAACGCCTGCAGCGCACCGGATCCCGATGTCGAACCGGACGAGGAGCCCGAGCCCGGCGCAACGCCGAGGAAGCTGGACGGCGCGTTCCAGTCCGCGTAGAAGCTGGACTGACCGCCGACCGGCATCACCACGTTGATATTCCACGAGGTCAGCAGGCGGGCGATATCGGTCTCGATCTCCCAGCCGTTGAGGTCTTCGCGCGCACGCATACCGTCGAGGGCGTAGACGACGCGGTCGGTATTGCCGTCGGCGGCGCGGAAGACGCGCGATTTGACCGGCCCCATACTCGAATCGACCCAGAAGTCGAAGCCGGAGGGATCGAAGGCCGCCGCGGCCCGCGGGAGCTGGCCCGATACCGCCGCGGTCAGCGGCACGAACAGAGCCAGGGCCAAGGCGAGCAGGGTCCGCCCCGGCGTCGCACCGGAGCGGCCGGATCTCTGCCGACGCAATCTTCGCATGTCACAGCAACCTTTCGTGATCGAACGCCGCAGGCCGTGCCCCCGCCCGGCCGCGACGGTGCCCAGTGCCGCCGCCCCGACCCCCTGTCTCGCCGGGGCCCGCCGCACTGCGCGTGTCACGCCCGTATCGACCCCCCGTTAGGCACCGTTACTGAAATGTGATGTTTATTTCCGACCGATCGGTTTCGCATAACAGACATGACGGTCACGCGACGGAGACGTCCGGCGTCCGCGCTTCCGGATCGTCCAGCGAGATGGTGCGCGCGACCTTCTGCGGCGCCCCGCCGATCAGTCCGCGCCACGGCAGGTAACGCAGCATCCGCACGTTGAGGTTGCGGAACCCGATCATCGCCTTGCTGCTGGGCGCGTACCACGCGCCGACACCCTCGGCGAACTTCTGACAGGCGTCGACCATCGGTCGCATCCGTTCCTCATAGCGCGCGAACGCCGCCCGATGATCATCCCGAGCCGCGGCCAGTTCGGCGGCCAGCACATAGGCGCCGACCAGCGACAGATCCGCCCCCTGCCCCGACAGCGGCGACGCGCAGTAACCCGCGTCGCCCACCAGGGCGATCCGGCCCGACGACCACGTCTGCATCCGGATCTGAGCCATCGCATCGAAGTAGAAGTCCGGCGCCGCGGGCAGATGCTCGAGCAGCATCGGCACCGCCCACCCCTCACCGGCGAAGGTTTCGGAGAGAATCTCGCGCTGACGCGCAGTGTCGCGGTAGTCGTAGTCGAGCCGGTCCGAGGCCCACGCGAAGATCGCCTTCGCCTCGATGTTCGATCGCGCGCTGTAGCTACCGGCGATCTTGCCGGGCGAGTTGTAGTCGAGCTCCCAATGGTCCAGCTCGAGCACATTGGGGATCGTGTAGATCGAGATGTAGTAACCCATGTGACGCAGGAACTGCGACTCCGGCCCGAACACCAGCGTGCGAGTGTTCGAATGCACGCCGTCGGCGCCGATCACCAGGTCGAACGTGCGCGGTGCCGCGTTCTCGAAGATCACGTGCACACCGCCCTCGTCCTGCGTGAGCGCGGCGATCGAATCGCCGAACAGATACTCGACGTCGTCGCACGTCGCCTCGTACAGCACCTCCGCCAGGTCGCCGCGCTGGATCTCGGTATCACCGTCCGCGCCGACGCCGTTGAAGGTCTCGCTGTCGATGCTCGCGCGCACCCGCCCACCCGCGTCGACGTAGGACGTACCGCGCTTGCCGGTGCTGCGTTCGTGCACCCGGTCCAGCAGACCCATCCGGCGAACCACCTCGGTGGCCGTGCCCAGCACGTCGATGGCCTGACCGCCGGCCGGCAACGCCGGAGCCTTCTCCACGATCGTCGGCTCGAAACCGTACCGGGCCAGCCAGAACGCGAGGGCCGGGCCCGCGATGCTCGCGCCGCTGATCAGGACTGTGGTGTTGCTCGTCTGGTGCATGGCGAAACCGTACAGCGAATTTGCGCAAACGCGCAAGACATTTGTCTAAGGCTAATGCGCTACTCTGTCGGACATGGGAAATCGCGAGGATCTGCTGGCCGGAGCCCGGCAATGCCTCTTCGACAAGGGATACGACCGGACGACGGTGCGCGATATCGCCACGGCAGCCGGGGTGAGCATGGCCGCGATCGGCTACCACTTCGGATCCAAGGAGGCGTTGCTCGGCGAGGCGCTGGCCCAGGCCACCCGCGACTGGGGAACGGAATTGGCCGACGCCGTGGCGGATTCACCACCGGCCACATCGCTCTCGGCCGGGCGATTCGAGGCTCGGTGGGACGCAGTGATCGACAGCCTCGCTACCCACCGCGGCCTCTGGTCGGCCACCTTCGACGCCTTGGCCCACCCGGAGATCCGGGACCGGCTCGCCGAGAACCTCGGGGAGGCACGCTCGGGCCTCGCACGACTGATCGAGGGACTCGACGAACCCACCGAGGAAGCCTCGCGCGCCACACCTCCGGCCACCGATGCCGAAGCGGTCGGCGCGCTGTATCAGGTGCTGCTCACCGGATTGGCGGCGCACCAGCTGATCGACGCGGAAAGCACGCCGCGCGGACGTGATCTCGCCCGCGCTATCCGGCTCGTCGCCGACCGGCTCGACGCGGAGGACCCTGCGTGATCATCCGTGACAGGATCGACGTATCCCCCTGCGCCGTAGGGCAATTCGAGCCCCCGAAAGACGGCCACACAGCATCGGGTCGTCGGCGTCATTGGCCCCACCCTTTCCGCACCCGCACGGCGATACAGGGGTGGAGGCCCACTCCCGGTTCCGAGTCCGAAATGCTCAGCGACCGACGCGAACCCGCATGACCCCGCCGACTACTTGTCCGGGAACCCGGCGGAAAATCCGGCGGCGATGAGTGCGGCGGCGATGACCGACAGGACGGCGATGCTCCACATGGCAAACCTCTTCGATTGTGGGCCAAGCGGTTTCACCGTAGCGTGATGCGGTTCACATCGTGACCGAAACGGGCGCATTCGAAAGCGCCGGCCCGCGTCCCCGAGTCCACCCACCCAGAACACACCTCGCCGCACCTCACCGGCAGGTACCCCGCGATGCGATGGGCCGACCCGGTCGATGCCTTTCTTGTGAAAGTCGCCGTCGTGGCAGAGCCGGGCTTTCCCGAACATTCCGCACATACATGTTTCAATGCGCATATGCCCGTGAGGCAATGAAGCCATCCGATCGGCCCGCTGAACTTCCATCGACGCGACCGGCAGAACGGCCGGTGCGGACGATAAACCCGCCCGCACCGGCACTTCCACTACTTCTTCGAACGATCCCGCTTCTCCCGCACACGCACCGAGATGCGCACCGGGGAACCGTCGAAACCGAATTCCTCACGCAGGCGGCGCTCCAGGAAACGGCGGTAGCCGGCCTCCAGGAAGCCGGTGGTGAACAGCACGAACGTCGGCGGCCGGGTGGTCGCCTGGGTCGCGAAGAGCACGCGCGGCAAGCGCCCGCCCCGCATCGGCGGCGGCGTCGCCGCGATGACCTCCTTGAGCCAGGTGTTGAGCCGGCCCGTAGGAATCCGCTTGTCCCAGGACTCGAGTGCGGTTTCCATTGCCGGAACGAGCTTTTGGACCGCGCGGCCGGTGTGGGCGGAGATGTTCACCCGCTGCGCCCACGGCACCCGCACCAATTCGCGCTCGACCTCACGCTCGAGCTGGTAGCGGCGATCCTCGTCGACCAGATCCCACTTGTTGAACGCGAGCACCAGCGCGCGACCGGCATCGGCGACCATGCCGATCACCCGCAGGTCCTGCTCGGTGATCGGTTCGGAGGCATCGATCAGCATGATCGCGACCTCGGCGGCCTCGATGGCGGCCTTGGTGCGCAACGAGGCGTAGAACTCGGTTCCGTCGGCGGTGCCGACCTTGCGGCGCAGACCCGCCGTGTCGACGAAACGCCATGGCTTGCCGCCCAATTCGACCAGCGAGTCGACCGGATCGACCGTCGTTCCGGCGACATCGTGCACCACCGAGCGCTCGTCACCGGACAGCTTGTTCAGCAGGCTGGACTTGCCGACATTCGGCTTGCCGACCAGCGCCACACGCCGCGGGCCCCCTCCCCCGGAACCCTCGCGCGGAGTCTCCGGCAGCACCGCCAGTACATCGTCGAGCAGATCGCCGGTACCGCGACCGTGCGCCGCCGACACCATCCGCGGCTCCCCCAGCCCGAGCGACCACAGCACGGCCGCATCGGCCTCGGCCTTCTCGCCGTCGACCTTGTTGGCGACCAGGATCACCGGAGTCTTGGAGCGCCGCAACGCCTTCACCGCCGCTTCGTCGGTCGCGGTCGCACCGACGGTGGCGTCCACGACCAGCAGAATCGCATCGGCGGTCTGCATCGCCAGTTCGGCCTGCCGGGCCACCGCCTGCTGCAGCCCCTTGGCGTCGGGCTCCCAGCCGCCGGTGTCCTGCACCAGAAATCGGCGTCCGGCCCAGCTCGCCTCGTACGACACCCGGTCACGGGTGACGCCCGGGATATCCTCCACGACGGCCTCGCGGCGGCCCAGGATCCGGTTCACCAGCGTCGATTTGCCGACGTTCGGTCGGCCGACGACGGCCACGGTGGGCATCGGCACATGCTCGTGCGCCTCCGCGTCGCCCTCGAAATCGGCGATCTCCCATTCGGTTTCGTCGGTCCAGATACCGTCGCCGGCGAGGGTGTCGGAGTTCGAACTCGGTGTCACACTCGGGCTCATCTACGCTCTCCCACCGTAATCTGCTGCGCCACAACCCGGTACAGCTCGTCGATGACCTGGTCCATGCTCAGCTCGCTGGTGTCGACCTGCACCGCGTCCGCGGCCGGGCGCAGCGGCGAGACCGCGCGGGTGGAATCCAGATTGTCGCGGCGCTGCACATCGGCCAGCACCGCCTCGTAATCGTCGCCGCGCCCCTCGGCGATGTTCTGCTGATTGCGCCGCGCCGCGCGGGCCTGCGCCGATGCGGTCAGATAGATCTTGGCATCGGCGTCGGGCAGCACGACCGTGCCGATATCGCGGCCTTCGACCACGATGCGCCCGGCCGCGGCCGCGATCTCGCGCTGCAGCGCGACGAGTTGCGTCCGCACCTCGGCCACGGCGGAGACGGCGGAGACCGCCTTGGTCACCGCGTCGCCGCGAATCTCGGACGAGACGTCCTCACCGTCGAGTTCGATCAGCTCGTGGCCGGGATCGGTGCCGATGGTGAGCGGCAGATCCTTGACCGCGGCCGCGATCTCGGCCGGATCGGTCAGCTCGACACCGCTGCGCAGCACCCGCAGCGTCGCGACGCGGTACATCGCGCCGGTGTCGAGATAGCGTGCGTCGAGCCGCGCCGCGAGCCGGCGCGACACACTCGACTTGCCGGTGCCCGAAGGCCCGTCCATGGCGACGACGAGTTCCGCGCCGGGGATGCCGTCGCCGATGCCGGATTCCACCACGTCACGGCCTCCTCGGATCCGATCGTCCAGCATGTCCACACCACTCACAACTCCACCGCCTCGTACAACTTCCCGATTTCGTCGCGGCCCAGCACTCGCAGGGTGCCCGACCGTTGATCACCCAGCGCGACCGGCCCGATATGCGTGCGAACCAGCGCGATCACCGGATACCCGACCTCCGCGAGCAGGCGCCGCACGATGTGCTTGCGGCCCTCGTGCAGGATCACACGGACCAGCGTCTTACCCTCGGCGACCTCGAGCACCTGGAATTTGTCGACCTTCGCCGGACCGTCCTCGAGTTCGACGCCCTCGCGCAGTTGCTTGCCGATGCCACGCTGCATTTCACCCTGCACCGTCGCGAGATAGGTCTTCGACACCTGGAACGACGGGTGCATCAGCCGATGCGCGAGGTCGCCGTCGTTGGTGAGCAGCAGCAGACCCTCGGTATCGGCGTCGAGGCGGCCGACGTGGAACAGCCGCTGACCTGCCATCACCCGCTCGGCGACGATATCGCCGACACAGGGGCGGCCCATTTCGTCCGACATCGTCGACTGGAAGCCCTTGGGCTTGTTCAGCGCCAGATAGACCTGCTCGTCGCGAACCACGACGCGCACCCCGTCGACCCGCACCACGGCGGTATCGGGATCGATGCGCAGGCCCTGTTCGCGCACGACCGCACCGTCGACCTCGACGCGGCCCTGTTCGATGAGCTCTTCGGCCGCGCGGCGCGAGGCCACACCCGCCTTGGCGAGCACCTTCTGCAGGCGCTCCCCCTCACCCCACGGCAACTTCTTCGGACCGGATTCCGCAACCTCGACATGCTGGTGGCGGGCGGGTTTGGCGAAGCTCAGCACGGTCGGCGGTGTCTTGCGCTTCTTCGGCTTCGGGGCGGCCGCGCGAGAGCGACCGGCGGCGGCGCCGCGGTCCCGCGATCCGGCGGGCGAATCGCCGCGCGACGGACGGGCATCGCCGCGGCCGTAGCGCGAGTCACCGGCCGCCTGGCCGCGAGCGACCCGATCGCCTCGGCCGTGGCCACCTTCGGGCCGTGAACCACGTCCGGCGCTGTCGCCGCTGCGGCCGTAGCTCTCGCCGCCACGGTTGTAGCGATCGTCCCCTCGGCCGGAGCGGTCGCCACCACGTCCGTAACTGTCGCCCCCACGGCCGTACCGATCGTCCCCTCGGCCCGGGCGGTCACCACCACGGCTGTAGCCGCTGTCGCCCCCGCGGCCGTAACGGTCATCTCCTCGGCCTGGGCGGTCACCACCACGTCCGTAGCTGTCCCCTCCACGGTTGTAGCGGTCGTCTCCGCGGCCTGAGCGGTCACCACCACGTCCGTAGCTGTCCCCTCCACGGCCATAACGGTCGTCCCCGCGACCGGAGCGATCACCACCACGCCCGTAGCTGTCACTCCCACGGCCGTAACGGTCGTCCCCTCGGCCCGGGCGGTCGCCACCCCGGCTGTAGCCGCTGTCGCCCCCGCGGCCGTAGCGCTCGTCCCCTCGGCCGGAGCGTGCTCCGCGAGTGTCGCCGCCGCGGCCGGAGCTGTCCTCCCGACGTCCGTAGCGGTCGCCGCGTGATCCTCCGCGTCCGTCGTCGGAGCGGCCGGCCGCCCCTCGTGCCGGGCGTCCGCCGCCGCGGGGCGGGTCGCTCTGTCTTTTCCTGCGGTCCGGTGTGCCATCTCGGCGAGCGGGTGTATTCACGTGGTCCTCTGATCAGTCGACAGGATCCGCTGCGGATCCGGTCAATCCTCGGTGCCGAGATCGATATCCGATTCGGCGGGTTTTTTCAGCTTGGTGTACCGGGGGTCGGTATCCAGGCTCTCGTTGATCTCGTCGATCAGGTCGACGCCCGGTAGCAGGGGCGCCAGCGACGGGAGTTCGGCCAGCGACGCGAGCCCGATCCGTTCCAGGAACAGTTCGGTGGTGACGTAGAGGGTGCCGTTGGTGTCGACGTCGGCGCCCGCCTCGGCGATCAGTCCCCGCGCCACCAGGGTGCGGATCACGCCGTCGACGTTCACCCCGCGCACGGCACTCACTCGTGCTCGCGTAACCGGTTGACGATAGGCGATAACCGCCAACGTTTCCAAAGCGGCCCTGGTGAGCTTCGACCGCGCCCCGTCCAACAGCATACGTTCGACATACGGCGCGTACTCGGTCCGGGTGTACAGACGCCACCCGTCGCCCACGTAGCGCAGGTCGATTCCGCTACCTCGCGCAGTCCATTCCGCCGACATCTCCCGCAACACCCGCTCGACCCGCGCGGGTGCGTCGTCGACCGCGGCCGCGAGCAGTTCCACCGGCGCCGGCGCATCCACCACCAGCAGCATCGCCTCGAGCGCCGACCGCAGTTCCTGATCGTCGAGCGGACGGGCAACCTCCTCGTCGTCCGCATCATCCGCCGACGCAGTTCGCGCCGTGCCGGGAGGCTCAGCGTCACCACCGGGCGGTCGAGTCCGCACAGCCCCGGCGACGCCGTTCTGCGCAGCACCGGAGCGGACGACGATCTCCGGCGCACCATCGACGCCGGCGGCCACCCGCTCGCCGGCGCCGGGTCCGACAGCCGCGTCCTGAGCAGCATCGTCATCGGCAGATGCGACCACCACCGCATCGTCTCCTGCCGGCGCGACCTCCTCGGAATCGGCCCCGGCAGGCGCGACGCCGGTATCGGTCACGGCGTCGTCTGCCTCGGTGACGGCGGCCTCGGCTCGGACCTCCTCCGGCGCACCCGCGGCCCCCACGACGGTCTCGCGGCCTTCGGCCTCCGTGTGATCATTGCGCTGCTCACCGTGCGACGTCATCCGTAGTCCTCATCGATTGTCACGGGCTCGGCGGGCGCGCCCTCGGCCTCGTCGCCGATCCAGCGCACCGCCAGCGGGCCGAGCGGGTCGGGTTGGTCGAATTCGATCGTCTTGCCGCGGTAGAGCTCGAGCAGCGCGAGAAAGCGCGCGACGATCTGGATCGGCATCTCGCAGTCGGCGCACAGGTCGTGGAACGTCGACCACTCCCCCACCCCGCGCTTCTTCAGCATCTCCAGAACCAGCGCGGCCTGTTCGGCGACGGAGATGGAATGAGCGTGCAGGTGGTCCAGCCCGACCGTCGGCCGCGGCCGAGGCCGGAAGGCGGCCGCGGCGATATCGGCGAAACCCGCCGCGTCGACGCCGAGGCTCACCTCCGGCAGCAGGTCCAGGAAACGTTCCTCCAGCGACACCGCCCGCGGGTACCGGCGCAACGCGGCGGCCTCGAGTTCACCGAGCAGTTCGGCGACCTGTTTGAACGCCCGGTACTGCAGCAGCCGCGCGAACAGCAGATCGCGCGCTTCCAGCAGTTCCAGGTCGTCGGCGTCGGTCACCTCACCGGACGGCAGCAACCGGGCGGCCTTCAGATCGAGCAGGGTCGCGGCGACCACCAGGAATTCGGTGGTCTGATCGAGAATCCGATCCGCCCGCAGCGTCGGATCGCGCTCCAGGCTCGCGGTGAGCTCTTTGGTGTAGGCGATGAACTCGTCGGTGACCTTGTGCAGCGCCACCTCGGTCACATCGAGCCGCCGCTGGCTGATCAGCTGCAACAACAGGTCGAACGGACCCTGAAAATTGCTCAGCCGCAGGTGGAACCCGTCGGGCTTGTTTTCCGGTACGACCTCGGCAGCCGGTGGTCCGGCCTCGCTCACCGGCCCGACCGGTGGATGACTTCCCGTGCCATCGCCCGATACGCTTCCGCGCCACCGGATTTCGGCGCCCAGGTGGTAATCGGCTCACCGGCGACACTGGCATCGGGGAAACGGACGGTCCGGTTGATCACGGTGTCGTACACCAGATCGCCGAACACCTCCACCACCCGGGCCATCACCTGCCGGGAGTGCAGCAAACGCGCATCGAACATGGTGACAACGATGCCCGACAGCGCCAGCCGCGGGTTGAGCCGGTCCCGCACCTTCTCGACGGTGTCGGTGAGCAGCGCCAGCCCGCGCAGCGAGAAGTATTCGCATTCCATCGGGATGATCACGCCGTCGGCGCAGGCCAGCGCGTTGACGGTGAGCAGACCCAGCGACGGCTGGCAGTCGATGAGGATGTAGTCGTAGCGATCGCGCAGCGGGGCCAGCGCGCGGCCGAGGGTCTGTTCCCGGCCGACCTCGTTGACCAGCTGAATTTCGGCCGCCGAGAGATCGATGTTGCTCGGCAGCAGATCCATCCCGTCGACCTTGGTGTTGAGCAGCACGTCGTCGACGCTCGCCCGGCCGCCGACGAGCAGATTGTGCACGGTCTGGTCCAGGTCGTGGTGGGCCACGCCCAGCCCGGCCGACAGCGCGCCCTGCGGGTCGAGGTCGACCAGCAGCACCCGGCGGCCGTATTCGGCCAGCGCCGCACCGAGATTGATGGTGGAGGTGGTCTTGCCTACGCCGCCCTTCTGATTGCACATGGCGACGATCAGGGCGTCACCGTTGCGCGACGACGGGGGTGGTTCGGGAATGTCGCGCAGCGGGCGTCCGGTCGGGCCGAGTTCGGTACCGTCCGCCACGATGTCGTTCGCCTCCCAGAGTCTGCGGGCCGCCTGTTCGATTCGGAGGCCGGTTCGGATATTCGAAAGCGGTTCTGCCGCAGCGCTGTTCGGCGGCTCGGCCGGGCCGGCTGTCGTCATGTCCGCTGCTCCTTCAGTTTTCCTGCTCGTTGCCCCGCCGCGCGCTGCGGAACAGCGGGAGGCCGCCACACCGGACGCCGATGTACCGGACCGCCGCAATAGACGCTACCGCCTCCGAGCGCAAGACCCCCGATCGGACACGCTTGGGGAACGCCCCCGATCGTTGCGCACTTGTGTCATTGCCCGTGCCACAACACCGTGTCCTCACGGCACCAACCGCATTCTGTCGCCTCGAGGGGGTGTTGGGAAACCCTTTGCGGCAATCCGCACCCGATATCGCGCCGCCGCGGCCGGCGCGTTACCGCGCCCGCGGATGCGCGGTGGCCCACACCTCGTGCAGCGTAGTGACCGTGACGAGGGTGTAGATCTGCGTGGTCGTCACCGACGCGTGCCCCAGCAACTCCTGCACGACCCGCACGTCGGCGCCTCCGTCGAGCAGATGGGTGGCGAACGAGTGCCGCAGCGTATGCGGCGAGACCGCGGCACCGATCCCGGCCCGATCGGCCGCGTCCTGCAGAACCTGCCAGGCACTCTGCCGCGAGAGCCGGCCACCGCGAGCGTTGAGGAACAGGGCGGGAGTCCCTTTGCCGCGCGCGCCGAGCGCGGGCCGGCCGCGGACCAGATAGGCGTCGACCGCCGCCAGCGCCGGCCGCCCGATCGGGACCATGCGCTGTTTACCGCCCTTGCCGTGCAGGACGACCGCGCGACCGGTGGTGTCGATATCGTCGACGTCGAGTCCGACCACCTCCGAGATCCGGGCGCCGGTGGAGTACAGCAACTCCAGCATGGCGCGATCCCGCAGCCCGCGCGGCCCGCCTCCGGAACCCGCGTCGTCTCCGCCGCCCGCGGCTTCGAGCAGCCGGGAAATATCTTCGTACGGAAGCGCTTTCGGCAATCGCCGCGCCGGTGTCGGCGGCTTCACCCCGTGCGCGACATCTCCGGTGGTCAATCCCTCGGCAGCCGCGAACCGGTGCAGGCCACGCACCGCGACCAGAGCGCGGGCGGCCGAACTGGCGGCCAGCGCCGGATAGCCCTCGCCACCTGCCCGCAGCGAGACGACGAAATCGGCGATCTGGTTCTCGGTCACCCGGTCCAGATCGCCGATATCCCGCTGTCGCAGAAACTCCCGGTATCGCTGCAGATCACGGCGGTAGGCACTGAGCGTATTGCTCGCCGCGCCGCGCTCGACCGTCAGATGGTCGAGGTAGGCCTGGATCTGCCGCTCCACCATGGATTCACCCGGCCGGTAGCAGCGCGACGACCGCCGCAGCGGCGGGGACAGCGACATTCACGGTGTCATCATGACAGCAGCCGACGACATTCGTTCGCACGAAACACAGTTCGTGCGCCCGAGGTGCCCGGCCGGGCGCGGTGAGGCACCCGGCCGGTTCCGCTCAGGCCTGTGCGCGTTCGGCGGCCTTCCGCTCGAGCAACTGCGTCGGCATACCCGGCCACGGCACGTCGGCGGGCCGCAGCGTCGTGCCGTTCGCCCGCGCGGCCGAGGCGGCCAGCACGCCGGCCACCGCGGTCGCGTTCTCGATCCGGCCCGACAGCGCGGCGCTCACCGCGTCGTCCAGCGGCATCCGCACGATGGCCAAATCGGCCTCTTCGTGCTCCGGGTCCGGCCGATCGGTGTCCGACAGCCCGGTCGCGAGATAGATGCGCAGCGCCTCGTCGGTGAACCCCGGCGACAGCACCACATCCACCAGCGTGGACCATTCCCGTGCCGCCAGACCGGTCTCCTCGGCGAGTTCGCGTTGCGCGGCCGCCAGCGGATCCTCACCGGCCTGATCGAGCAGACCGGCGGGCAACTCCAGCAGCCGCCGCCCGACCGGGTGCCGGTACTGGTTGATCAGCACCACGGCGCCGTCGTCGTCGAGGGCCACGATCGCGACCGCGCCGTGATGCTCGACCACCTCGCGTTCGGCGACCCGCCCGCCGGGCATCTCGACCTGATCCCGGCGCAGCGCGACGATCGCCCCGGAATACACGGTTTCGGTGCCGACGGTGCGGAAGTCGTGGCTTCCGGGTTCGCTCACTGCGCGACCCGCTCGGCCTCGTCGGCCTCCTCGCCGTAGATCTCCACCGGGAGTCGTTCGGCGCCCTTGTATTTCAGCGCCGCGTCGACCAGTCCGGCGAACAGCGGGTGCGGCCGGGTCGGCCGGCTCTTGAGCTCGGGATGCGCCTGGGTGGCCACGAAATACGGGTGCACGTTCGCCGGCAGCTCCACGAACTCGACCAGATGTCCGTCCGGCGAGGTGCCGGAGAACCGCAGTCCGCTCTGGCCGATCTTGTCGCGGTAGGCGTTGTTGACCTCGTACCGGTGCCGATGCCGCTCCGACACCTCGGTGGTGCCGTAGGCCTGCGCCACGACCGATCCCTTCTCCAGCACGGCCGGGTAGGCGCCCAGCCGCATGGTGCCGCCGAGATCGGCCTCACCGGCGACCGCCTGGGCCTGGTCGGCCATCGTGGAGATCACCGGATGTGTTGTCTCCGGCTCGAATTCGGCGGAGTTGGCGTCCTCGAGGCCCACCGAGCGGGCGGCCTCGATCACCACGCACTGCAGGCCCAGGCACAGGCCCAGCAGCGGAATGGAGCGGGTGCGCGCGAACCGGATCGCGCCGACCTTGCCCTCGATACCGCGAATGCCGAAGCCGCCGGGGATCAGCACCGCGTCGACATCGCCGAGGTGATGCTGGGCGCCCTCCGGGGTCTCGCATTCGTCGGACTGCACCCAGCGGATGTTCACCTTGGCCTTGGCCGCGAAACCACCGGCCCGCAGCGCCTCGGTCACCGAGAGATACGCGTCCGGCAGGTCGACGTACTTGCCGACCAGCGCGACGGTCACCTCCTCGCGCGGGTTGTGCACGCGGTCGAGCAGATCACCCCAGACGGTCCAGTCGACATCGCGGAACGGCAGTCCCAGTTTGCGCACCACATAGGCGTCGAGGCCCTCGCGGTGCAGCACCTTCGGGATGTCGTAGATCGACGGCGCGTCGGGCGTGGAGATGCAGGCGTCGACGTCGACGTCGCACATCAGCGCGATCTTGTTCTTGAGCCCCTGCGGCACCTCCCGGTCGCAGCGCAGGATCAGCGCGTCGGGCTGGATACCGATATTGCGCAGCGCCGCCACCGAATGCTGCGTGGGTTTGGTCTTCAGCTCGCCGGAGGGCGCCAGATACGGCACCAGCGTCACGTGCAGGAAGAAGCAGTTGTCCCGGCCGACCTCGTGCCGGATCTGGCGGGCGGCCTCGAGGAACGGCTGGGATTCGATATCGCCGACGGTGCCGCCGATCTCGGTGATCACCACGTCCGGGGTCTGCCCCTGCAGATCCGGGCCGCTCATCGCGAGGATGCGGTTCTTGATCTCGTCGGTGATGTGCGGGATGACCTGCACGGTGTCGCCGAGGTACTCACCGCGGCGCTCCTTGGCGATCACCGTCGAGTAGACCTGCCCGGTGGTGACGTTCGCATACCCCGACAGATCTCGGTCGAGGAACCGCTCGTAGTGGCCGACGTCGAGGTCGGTTTCGGCGCCGTCCTCGGTCACGAACACCTCGCCGTGCTGGAAGGGGTTCATGGTGCCGGGGTCGACATTCAGATACGGGTCCAGCTTCTGCATGGTGACCCGCAATCCGCGGGCGGTCAGCAGCTGGCCGAGGCTGGAGGCGGTCAGTCCCTTACCGAGGGAGGAGGCGACACCGCCACTCACGAAGATGTGTTTGGTGGCCGTCTGATGGGGGGAACGCGCCGGAATCCGCGATTGACTCACGGAACTCCACGCTAACACGAAAAACGGTTGCGAAACGAATGCCACGCGGGGAACATCGGAGGTCGTCGTGCCGGTTTGTCACTTGCGTCTCATTCACCGCAGCAACCCCATGACGCGGCGCCCCGTCGGCACCGATCGCCCGGCACTCGCTCCGACGTGACGGATCATGCGATCGGGTTCGAGGAAGGCGGTCGTGCTCAGCCGGGCGAAGCGGTCACCGACAGCGACGTCGCCTCCGGCCCGGTGCCGTAGTGACCGGTTTTGCCGCCCAGTTGCTCGGCGAGGCCGAGAGCCGTTGTGACCCGGCCCGTCTCGCGGTCCACGTTGTCGACCGTGGACACGGTCGCGTCGAGGCGGTTGTCGCGGCGCGCCTCGGCGATCGGTCCCGACCCGTCCGAGGATCCGGCCCGCCCGGCCAGCACCAGGCCCGCCCCGCGTGCGCGCAGCGCCCCGGCGAAATGCGCGGTGATCGAGCCCTGCCCATTGTGGTCGGCCCGCGCGCCCGCCCCGGTCACCACCACCGCCAGCTGCGCGGGCGCGAAGTCGCCGGCGCCGAGGAAACCGCCGTTGCGCAAGGTATCGGCGATCAGTCCGCGCTCCTGTGCGGTGGCACGGTCGGCGCCGTTGGCCGGGTCGGTGAGAAATGCCAGGCCGAGCAGGTCACCGGCAAGGCTGCCCTGATCCACCGCCTCGGTCTGCAACTGGGCCCCGGCCGGGATCATATTCGTCACCGCGGTCCGTAACCGGTCCCCCTGCGACGCGTCGACGAAGGCGTCGGTGAGCGCGACCCGCCCGGTGATGGTCGCCCCGGCGGTGGTCAGCGCCGCCGTCACCGCGTCGACATCACCGCCGTCGGCATCCGGGGTGGTGAAGACGAGCACGGTGTGATCGGCGAGGGTTCCGTTCAGGATGCGCCCGGCCGACCGGGCGATGAAGTCGTCGGCCGCACCGACCTGCCGTTCGAGTCGTCCGTTGGCCGCGGCGAGCGCGTCGTTGCGCCGGGCCAGATCGTCACCACCACCCGAACCGCCGTGGCGGACGACGGCGCCGAGCGCCGCACCCACCGCCAATGCCAGAAAGATCGCGGTCAGGGAGACGACGAGCCGACGCATGGAACCCACTGCTTTCTCTACCCCCGACGGTCCGATAGTCGATGGAGCCAGTCCTGTGACTGCCGCCACGCCGAATCCAGCCAATCCAGCACATCGTTGCCCAGATGCGAGGACACCAGCAGTCCGACGATGAGCGCGATCAGCGCCGCCAGCACCACCAGTGCGGTCGCCCACCCGGAGTTGCCCTGCCGATAGAGGGTGGCCACGGCCTTGGCGTCCATCAGTTTCGGACCGGCCTTGAGCCGGGTCAGGAACATCGCGGGCGCCGATTCGCGGCGGCTGCGATCGAAGAAGTCGTCGAGCGAGGCCGGTGCCCCGCAGGTGATGATCAGCGCGGCGCCGTGATGGTCGGCCAGCAGCAGCGCCAGATCCGCCGCCGATCCCGAGGACGGGAAGGTGGTGGCGCCGATGCCCAGGTCCTGAATTCGCTCCAGCCCCTTGGCATGTCCGTCGGTATCGGCCGGAAGGATCAGCTCGGCACCGCATTTCAGCGCGCTCGCGGTGATCTCCTCCGGGTCGCCGACGATCAGATCGGGACGGTAACCGGCCTTGGTCAGGATGTCGGCGCCGCGGCCGACGCCCACCAGGATCGGCGCGTATTCCTTGACGAACGGCTTGATCGCCTTGAGATCGTCGCGACTGTCCACCCCGTCGGCGACTACCACGACGTGGCGGCCGCGCATCGACAGATCCAGGGCCGGAACCCCGAGACCGTCGATCAGCATCGCGCTTTCGGTCCGGATGTATTCGGTCGTGTTGCCGGCGAAGGCTTCCAGATGATCGGCCAGCCCGTTGCGCGCCGCGATCATCCGCTCGGTGATGACCTGGTCGGTGAGTTCGATGGCCTCGACCAGAACCTCCGGTTCCTTCTTGGTCAACTTGTCGGCATACACCACACCGGCGTCGATGCGGACCTTGCTGCCGTCCTTGATCTTGCCGAAGACGTCGCCGGAGACAGCATCCAGCAACACGATTCCGTTGGCGGCCAGCACTTCCGGGCCGAGGTTCGGATAGCGGCCGGAAATCGAGGGCGAGGCATTGATCACCGCCGCCACGCCGGCCTCGACGAGCCGGTCAGCGGTGAGGCGATCGATGTCCATCTCGTCGAGGACCACCACATCGCCCGAGCCGGCCCGCTTGAGCAGACGCCGGGTATTGCGGTCCACCCGGGCCATCCCGGTGACGCCGGGAAGCGTTTCGGTGTTGCGGGACAACAGTGCCAGCATCTTCATGGCATCCGATGATGGCCGCCGACTCTCAACCTGTGGTGGAGGCGCGCCGACGTCGTATCACATCCCCTGGCATGAGGCCAGCAAACTCGCGCCTGCCCGCCGTCGACTGGCGTGCCGAGCGGTACCGCTGGTACCGATATGCTTCGGCTCACTGCATCCGAAGGAGAACGCCATGGCCAGCACCACCGTCGACACGGTCATTCCCGCACCGCGCGACGTCGTCTACAAGCTGTTCGCCGAACGCGACAGTCTCAACGGCTATCTGCCCGTGCGCATTACGCTGCGTCAGCCCGGTGCCCCCGAGGCCTCCGGCGTCGGCGCGCGGTACCTGGTCGGCGTCGGTGGCATCGGCGTGACCGAGGAGACCACCGAACTGGTTCCCGGTGAGCGCATGGAATATCGGATCATCGCGGGTGCGCCGGTGAAGCGCCACGTCGGCACCATCACCTTCGCCGACGCCCCGGGCGGCACCCTGGTCTCGTACCGGATGGAATCCGAGCCCAAGCTGCCCGTGCCGGACAAGGCGACGGAACTGTTTCTGCGCGGCCTGATCGCGCCGTTCCTCAAGGCCGCCAAGAAGGCCGTCGCCCAGTAGAAGCCGCGCGGTCAGCCCGCCGCCGAGGTGGTGTCGGCCTTCTCCGCCCGCGCGGTGGCCAACAGCTCCTCGGCATGGGCGCGGCCGGTCTCGGTGTCGTCGAGGCCGGCCAGCATGCGGGCCAGTTCGACGACCCGCTCGTCGGTGGTCAGCGCCCGCACCCCACTGTTGACGCCCTTGCCGTCGTCGACCTTGTCCACCACGAGGTGAGTGTCGGCGAAGGCGGCCACCTGCGGCAGATGGGTCACCACGATGACCTGATGGGTGCGGGCCAGCCGCGCCAGCCGGCGCCCGATCTCCACTGCGGCGCGACCGCCGACACCGGCGTCGACCTCGTCGAACACCATGGTCGAGCCGTATTCGGAGGCCGCGAGCACCACTTCCAGCGCCAGCATCACGCGCGAGAGCTCACCACCGGATGCACTGCGGCTCAACGGTAGCGACTGCGCGCCCGAGTGGGCCGACAGCCGGAATTCCACTTCGTCCACACCGGACGCGCCCGCGTGCAGTTCCGCCCCCTCGACGGTGATGGGTGCGCTGTCCTGCGCCGATGCCGCCAGCGGCCGCACCTCCACCTCGAGTTTGGCGCGGCCCATCGCCAGGCCACTCAATTCGGCGCTCACCGCGGTCGCGAGTTTGCGGGCCGCCTTGCGCCGGGCCGCGGTCAGCTTCTTCGCCGTCTCCCGGACCTGAACGGCCGCGTTCTCGACCTCGGCGGCCAGCGCCGCCAGCGCCTCCTCCGACACATCGAGCGAGGCCAGGCGGGTGCGTGCTTCGTCGGCCCAGGCGATCACCGCGTCGATATCGGGCGCGTATTTGCGAGTCAGCGATTTCAGTTCCGCCTGACGGGTGAGCAGGCTGTCCAGCGCCGCCGGATCCGACGGCAGATCCGACAGATACGAACTCAATTCGGTGGTCACATCGACCACCACCGCGATCGCCTCCCCCAGCCGCGGTGCCAACGCCGTCAGCGCCGGATCATCACTGGATTCCAGGCGGGCCCGCGCACCACCGAGCGCGTCCAGCGCACCGGCCCCCTCACCGTCGCCGGAGCCCGCCAGAGCCGCGTGGGCAGCGCCGGCCGCCTCCCGCAATGAATCGAGATCGCCGAGCCGCAGCACCTCGGCGACGATGCGCTCGTCCTCACCGGGTTCCGGTGCGACCGTGTCGATTTCGTTCAGCGAATGCTGCAACCGATCGGCCTCGAGTGCGAGTTCACGGCTGCGCGCGGTGCGTTCCAGCAGTTCGGCGCGCGCCTGCAGCCAGGTGCGGCGAGCCAGCTGATATTTGCGCAGCAGCCCGGCCACCGCGTCGCCGGCGAAGCGGTCCAGCGCCTGCAACTGCTGATCGGGACGCTGCAACCGCAGCTGGTCGTTCTGCCCGTGCACGGTCAGCAGCGGCGCCGTGAAATCCGACAGCACCGCGGCCGGCACACTGCGGCCGCCGAGATGGGCCCGGGATCGCCCGTCGCTGCCGACGGTGCGTACGGCGATGACGCTGTCGTCGTCGTCGCGCTGCGCGCCGGAGGATTCCAGCACCTTCTCGACCTCGTCGCGGGCGCTGTCGTGCACATCCTCGACGGTGAACCGGCCCTCGACGACGGCCCGTTGCGCGCCCTGACGCACCCGCCCGGCGTCCGCGCGGGCGCCACCGAGCAGATGCAGTCCGGTGACCACCATGGTCTTGCCGGCACCGGTCTCACCGGTCACACAGGTCAGTCCCTCGTGGAACTGCGCGGTGGCGGTGGATATGACGCCGAGGCCGTCAATCCTGATCTCTGTCAGCACGTGTGCTCTCCGTTCGGCGGTGTTCGCTATCGCCTGAGCCGGGTTGCTCGGTGGGAGTGCGGGCCGGCTCCGTCGCGCGCGGCCGTTCCGGCCGCCGGCCCCGCCAGCCTGTCACGGGTAAGCGGAATTTGCGCACCATCCGGTCGGCGAAGGGGGCGGAATCCAGCCGCACCCAGCGCACCGGTTCGGCACCGCGCACCGCTTCGAATCGCCCACCCCGCGGCAATGCCAGCGTACGCCGGCCGTCCAGGAAGACGATCGCATCATGGCCTGCCGCAACGGTTTCCACCGCGATCCGCGACTCCGGGCTGGTCACCAGCGGCCGCGCGAACAGTGCGTGCGCGTTGCTGGGAATCACCAGCAGCGCCTCGAGTTCGGGCCACACCACGGGACCACCCGCGGAGAAGGCGTAGGCGGTGGAGCCGGTCGGTGTCGCGATCAGCACACCGTCACAACCGAATTGCGATACCGGGCGGCCGTCGACCTCGAGGACGACCTCCAGCACGCCCATGCGGGCCGCATTCTCGATACTGGCCTCGTTGAGGGCCCATCCGCGTTCCACGACCACATCATCGACGCGGACACTGACATCTACGGTCATCCGCTGCTCGATGCGGTAATCGCCGCGCACCACCTGGGCCAACGCGTCGTCGAGATGTTCGGCCTCGGCCTCGGTGAGAAAACCGATGCGGCCCAGATTGATTCCCAGCACCGGCACCCGGGCCGGATGCGCCATCTCCGCGCCGCGCAGGAAGGTTCCGTCCCCACCGAGCGCGAGCACCATCTCACAGCCGACCGCGGCGTCGGGGCCGTGCGGCATCACCCGCACCGGATAGCCGTCGGGTTCGCCGGTGTCGTCGAAATCGAGTTTGGTGCTGTAGGCCTCGTCCTCGAGGACCCGCAGTCCGATTCCGGCATCGGCGAAGATCTTCGCGACCCGATGCGCGGTCTCGAGCAGTTCGGAACGGCCCGGATGGGCGACGAGCAGGATCTCCCGCTTCACTGTGGCCCCTCCTCGACCGCACGCTGCACCAATTCGCTGATATCGGGCTCCGATTCGGTTTCGGCCGAATCGGTGTCCGGTGTGTCGTGGCCCTGGTTTTCCCTGCCCTGGGTTTCCTTGCGCAGCCACAGGAAATATTCGACGTTGCCGGACGGGCCGGGCAACGGGCTGGCGACCACACCGCGGGTACGCAGGCCCAGTTCGGCGGCCGCGGCGGCCACCTCGGTCACCGCCTCGGCGCGCAGAGCCGGATCACGCACCACACCGCCGGAGCCTACTCGCTGTTTACCGACCTCGAACTGCGGTTTCACCATGGGCAGCAGATCCGCACCCGGTGCACAGCAGGCGGCCAGCGCCGGCAGCACCAGCGCGAGCGAGATGAACGACAGATCCGCGACCACCAACTCGACGGGACCGTCGATCGCCTCCGGCGTCAGCGCGCGCACATTGGTGCGGTCGAACACCCGGACCCGCTCGTCGTTGCGCAGCCGCCACACGAGCTGGCCGTAACCCACATCGACGGCGACCACCTCGCGGGCGCCGCGGGCGAGCAGCACATCGGTGAATCCGCCGGTCGAGGCGCCGGCGTCCAGACAGCGCTTCCCGGCGACGCTCACCCCGAGCGGCTCGAACGCCTCCAGCGCGCCCAGCACCTTGTGCGCACCCCGCGAGGCCCACTGGACCTCGTCGGGTTCCTCGCGAACCAGCAGGGGAGTATTCGGCTCGACCGCGGTCGCCGCTTTCGACGCGACCGCACCGTTGATCAGGACGCGTCCCGCACCGATCAGCTCGACCGCGTGTTCTCGCGATCGCGCCAATCCGCGGCGAACCAGTTCGGCGTCCACTCGCGCGCGCCTGGCCACCTCAGATCTTGTCCACCGTCGCCAGGGCGCCGACCAGCACCTCGTGTGCCTGCTCGAGAATGCGCGCCCGCCGGGTGAGATCGGTTCCCGCGCGGTCCACCCCGTCGGCATCGTCACCGCTCTGGCGCCGGCCGCCGGGCAACTCCGCGAGCAGCGCCGCCACCTCGGCCCGCACCTTCTCCGGGTCGGCGAACTCCGCCGTCCCTCCCGCGAGATGCTGCCCGGGCAGCGGAACTCCCGGACGTGGACCGGAGGAACCGGACGGATGCGGACGCGGAATGGGCGTAGTCATGGTGCCGACAACGCTACCGGAGCTCACCGACATCCCGGCAAGCGGCGGCACCGGTGAAACGGAGGTCACGGTGGCGCCCCGCGGCCGCGTGCCGGCCGCGTCCCTGGCCCACCGGCGCTCGTGGACGAGCCGTCGCCGGACCGAGTCACATGCATGCTCCGGACTCCCGGTGTCGGCGGGGAGGGCACGACAGTCGAAATCGGGGCCCGGCGCTGACCGCACGGCGTCCGCAGCCGAAGCCCCAGGACCGGTGGTGTGCGGCAGATGTTGGCACAATGGCGGCGTGGGAGGTAAGCGACGACATGGATCCGCCCGGTTCGTCGCAGTCGCGGCGGCATGGACGGCGACCGCGGTGGTCGCCGCCGCCGAATACGCCCACTGGCGCGCATCCCGGCAACTGCTCGGACCGCAGCGCGAAGCTCGAGCCGGCGACACCGACGCGGTGGTCGTGCTGGGCTACCCGGCCGCCGCCGACGGCCGCACCCGCGCGCTGCAGCGCTGGCGATGCCGCATCGGCGCCCGCTCGCTGCCGCCCGACCGCGAGGGATTCCTGATCTTCAGCGGCGGCGCCGTACACGGCCCCTGGGTCGAAGCGGCGGTCATGGCCGACTACACCCGCACCCACCTCGGCGTACCGCCCGAGCGCATCCGCACCGAAACGTCCGCCGAAACCACCTGGCAGAACATCGAATTCACCGTTCCCGCCCTGGAAGGGGCCGACCGCATCAAAATCGCCTCCGACCCCATGCACGCCGCCCGGGCCCGCCGCTACCTGCGGGCGCAGCGACCGGACCTCGCAGCGCGTCTGGTCCCCGCCGACGACTACCGTCCACTGGAACGCTGGTGGCTCAAAATCCCCACTGCCGCACACGAATCCGCGGCGATCAGCCGACGCCGCGCCGGAGCCGCCGCCACCCCGCTACTACGCCGCCTGGGCCTGATTCCGGAGAGCACGGCGGCTTCCATGGCTGCCGAAGATCGCGACGATTGACCGACGAACCGGGCCCGGATCGGGCAGCGCCGATGTACTGGAACACCCGCTCACACAGGGCGACGTCGAAGGTGTCACCGCCGAACGGCAGCCAGTAGGCATCGCCGGGGGCTTACCTAACCGGGCAGTTGTCGAATCGTGCACGTCGTCTCCCCCCGTGCCACAGCAGGGTGCCGTCACCCCGCCGCGAGAGGCCTAGCCATGTGTTCCCCAGCACCGGCTTCTTGCCGCGTCGGGGCCGAACGAAGTGGCTACCGTAGACAGCCACCCCCACCGTGAGCCGAACCGCTACCGCGCCAATTCGATTGCGCGACCGGGGTTTTCGTCCAGCAAACCGGCCAGGTGGTCGATCGCGTCGCCCTCGGGTGATTCCTGCCGGATCACGGGGTGATTCAGTGCGTCGAGGGCTCGGGAGATGTAGATGGGGCGATGATCGGCAGGGCGGGCGCGCAGGTCGTCGAGAGTGCTGACGCCGGTGAGGACCATCAACGACGGCAGACCGACACACCGGGCGCCGTCGATATCGGTGTCGAGCCGATCCCCCACCACGAGTGCGTCGCGGGTTTCCGCGCGAACCAGCGCATCCTCGAGCAGCGGCGCATAGGGCTTACCGGCTACCACGGGTTCCTGATCGGTCGCGGCTCGCAATGCCGCGACCATCGCACCGTTGCCCGGCGCCAGGCCGCGCTCGTTCGGCAACGTGGCATCCGCGTTCGCGGCCACCCACAGCGCCCCGGCGCGTACCGCGTAGGCCGCTTCGGCGAGGTCCGGCCATCCGGTCTGTGGCGAATGTCCCTGCACGACGGCGGCCGGGGCCACCCCGTTGAAACGCCGAATCGGTTGCAGGCCCACCTGTTCGATCTCGGCGGCGAGGTCGTCGGTACCGACGATCAGCACGGTGGAGCCGGCGGCCAGCCGGGAGGCGAGCACGTGCGCGGCCGCCTGCGCACTGGTGACGACATCGGATTCGCTTGCGCCGAAACCCAATTCGCGCAGATGCGCGGCCACCACACCGGCCGACCGGCTGGCGTTGTTGGTGACGAACATCAGCTTCTGCGCGCCGCCGCCGGCGTCCAGGGCCGCCGGTGCGCCGGCGATCACCTCCGCACCCCGATACAGCGTGCCGTCCAGATCCAGCAGGAGAGCCTCGAAGCCCTCCCGAAGCGATGCTGCCACTAGTTACTCCACGTCGTCGTCGACCTGTGCGCCCGCGAGTTCGTCGGCACGCTCCTCGGCGTCGGTATCGCCGTCGACATCGGCCGCGGCCGCGTTGAGGAACCACTGCAGTGCCTCATCGGACCGGCCGGCGGCGAGCAGCGCCTCCGCATAGGCGTAGAACAACCGTGCCGAGGCGGGACCGGACCGCGAGGGATCCAGTTCCGGCGTCTGCAAGGTGACCACGGCCTGATCGTATTGGCCCAAATCCATTCGCGCACCGGCGACGACGATCCGCAACTCGGTCGCCTCGTCCCCGGACAGCGCACGCGCCTCGTCGCTGCGGCCGAGTTCGATCGCGCGTTCGGGCCGTCCCAGCCCCCGTTCGCAATCGGCCATGACCGCCAGCAGACCCGAGCCGCCGGACATCCGGCGCGCGGTGCGCAGCTCGGACAGCGCTTCGGCCCACTCACCGGCGTGATAGGCGGTGACACCGGCCGTTTCGCGGACCACCGCGATGCGTCCGGCACGGCGCCGGGCGGCGCGCGCATGTTCGAGTGCCTGCTCCGGGTCCTCGTCGAGGAGCCGAGCGGCCATCACCAGGTGCCGGGCAACCGCCTCGGCGTTGTTCTTGTCGAGGCTCAGCAGATCGCGGCGCACCGCGCCGTCCAGATCACTCGCCTGCACATCGTCCGGCAACGCGGGCTCGTCGGGCCGCCCCGATCGGTTCTCGCCGCCGACACGGGCTCCTTCGCCGCCTCGCCGCCGCGGCTCCCGGTCCTCGAAGTTCGCGCCGGTCGCTGCCGCTTCCCCCGTGTGCGCGGTGGTGTCGGCCTCGTCGGCCGGCCCGAATCGACGCTCGGAGTCCGCGCCACCACGCCGGAACCCGCCGCGCCGATCACCCTCGCCCCGGCTGTAACCACCCGGACGATCGTCACGACCGCCTGCGCCTCCCGGACGCCGGCCACCTTCGTCGCGCCGGAATCCACCACGGCGATCATCCGTGCCGCGCCCGTGGCCGCCCGAGCGACGATCTCCTTCGTCACGCCGGAAGCCGCCCGAGCGCCGGTCGTCGCCACCACCGGAACGGCGATCATCGCCACCACGGCCGTAGCCACCGGGCCGGCGGTCATCACCGCCACGGCTGTAACCGCCGGAACGACGGTCATCACCACCACGGCCGTAATTCCCGGAACGACGGTCGTCGCTGTCGCGCCGGAAACCACCCGAACGACGGTCATCGCCACCGCGTTCGTATCCGCCCGATCGACGGTCGTCGTCTCCGCGGCCGTAACCGCCCGAGCGGCGATCGTCACCACCACGGCCGTAATTCCCGGAACGACGGTCGTCGCTGTCGCGCCGGAAACCACCCGAACGACGGTCATCGCCACCGCGTTCGTAACCGCCCGATCGACGGTTGTCGCCACCACGTTCGTATCCGCCCGATCGACGGTCGTCACCACCGCGCCCGTAACCGCTGGAGCGACGGTCATCGTCGCCACGCCGAAAGCCACCGGCGCGGCGATCGTCTCCACCGCGGCTGTAACCGCCGGTGCCGCGATCGGACCCACGGCGGTCGTCGCCGCGCCCGGTACCACCGCGCCGGTCGTCGTCACGCGCGCCGTAGCCACCGGAGCGGCGCGTATCGTCGCCGCGCCGGAAGCCTCCGGAGCGACGCTCTCCTTCTCCGCGGTCGTGGGCAGGTGTGCCGGAGCCGGCCGAGTCCGGACCGGTACTGCCACGGCGGAAGGGTCTCCTACCGTCGTCATGCTCCGACACAGCGTTACCTTTCTCTGATCCGGCACGAGCAGCCGGTGACGACATGCAGACCGTGCGCCGTTCGCCGGCACCTATCTGCAACCACCATAAATTCAATCACGCGACACGAACGCGTCCCCACTTGCCCGGCCTGCGTGCGCACCGAGAATCGCCCGACGGCGATCGGTCGTGACTTCTACGGTGCGGCGACGGGGCCCGAGCACAAGGGGCGTAT
>NZ_CAWMPM010000055.1:0-33485 GCF_963869435.1 Nocardia violaceofusca NBRC 14427 | reverse complement strand
AGACGCTCATGCCCCCGACGAGAGGCAGCGGCAGGCGGGCCGGTTCGGGTGTGTTCATCATGATCACTCCCGACCGCTGGGCGATCATGTGCCGCGCGGCGGATTTCGCGGTCACGAAATGAGCCCGGGTGTACGTCGTGATCGGGCGCAGGAAATTCTCGACCGGCAATTCGGTGAGCGGGATTCCCTGCAGGTCGCGCGGTGAGATTCCGATCGCGTTGAACGACACGTCGACGCTGCCCGCGGCGACGACGGCAGCCAGGTGGTCGGTGACCGCCTTCTCGTCTCCCGCGTCCACCACGTCGGTCTCGGCCGCGCCGCCCGCCACTGTGATCTCCTTCGCGACGGTATCGACGACGTCGAGAGTGCGCGCGGTCAGAAACACCCTGGCGCCCTCGTCGGCGAATGCGCGGGCCACCGCGCTGCCGACCGCGCCACCCGCGCCGTAGACAACGACGTTCTTGCCTTGCAGCAACATAACTTCCTCTTTCCGTTGTTCATGTCGATCACGTCCTACCTATGCAGAGGCGAGCGCACCCCGAAAATCATCGGTGTCCGTTCCGGCCATATCTCGAGACGACGACCGGTGTCGGGCCGTCGAGAAGACCCGTGGCGTAGGGCGGGACTGCCGGGCTGTCGGCCAACGATGTGGTTGCGGCGGCGATGGTCGAAGGCAGCTTCTATCGCCCGTTTGCGGACGCGCGGTACGAAAGCCCTTCTCGCTCAGTCGTGTACCGACACCGACCTGCTCGATGAGGTCCAGGCGCGGTGTGGTTCAGATGAAGGGCCATAGGTCGGCGTCGCGGTGGGGTTTGGCCAGCAGGCGTGGATCTTCGGCCGGGTACAGCCACCGGACCGGCACCCGGATGGTCTCGAGGGACGGCACGCGGGCCGGGCGGCCGGTGCGGTCGACCAGCATTCCCACCACTCGGTAGCCCTGGTCGGCGGGCAGGCCGAGGTCGGCCGCCTGGCCGGAGGTGAGCGCGATGTCGGTGTGGGCGCGTTCGATGAGCCGAAGCCCTTCGGCGGTCGCTGGGTCGGTGTCGCGGTCGACGCTGGTCACGGTGAGTCGGAAGCGGGCGCCGGCCAGAAGCCCGGCGACCCATATCGGTGTGCCCGGTAGCTCGCGTTCGGGGTAGCGGGCGATCGGTAGTCGGTGGGGGACCAGGACCACGTAGGTGTGCCCGATCTCCACGTCACGGGCTCGCACTCCTCCAGAATCGCCTTTCGGACGCGACGGTGCAACCAGGCATCAGCGTCGCTGCTCCGGTTCGACCGAGCACCTCGTATGTTGTTGTGCCGCAACGGTTCACCTGCCGCCGCTGAACCGCCCCTGGCGGCCGGTGGGAATCGCAACGGCGCGGTGATTCGCCGGCATCGGCACCTTCGCTGTCGGCGCCCCGGCCGGAAGCCCGGTTCGACGCCGCGCCGGACTGCGAGGTAGCCGAGAGCGGGCGAACGGGCCGCTGCCGTGCAGGTGAGGTGGTCAGAGTTCCCGGGTCAGGAGCCGGCGTCCGTCGTCGTGGAAGCCTCGTGATCGGTAGAAACCGTCCAGGTGGGCGTCGTCGCGGCCGGTGGGTGCGATGACGAGTTCGAGGTGGTGGCACCCGCGGGTTCGCGCCCACGTGGCACCGTCGTCGATCAGGGCCGTGGCGACACCGTGGCGCCGTGCCGCCGGAATCACATAGAGGTCCTCCAGCTCGGCGATGAGCCCGTGTTCCAAGCCGAAGCTGGTCGTGGTGACCGCGAAGCCGAGCAGACGATCGTCGTTGTCGGCGACGCAGACCCTGGCCGTGTCGGATTCGGTCAGCGACAAAAGGTTTCGGCGTAACACGCTGTCGGGCGTAGTGAACCCGCCCTCGGCGTAGAAGGCCACGACGAGCGCGAACAATCCGTCGAAATCTTCGGCGCGTGCCGCAGCGATCCTCACACCGAACCGGTCTCGCCGGTCGGTCCGGCCGCCCAGCGTGCCTGCGCCCGCCGGACACTGCCCGGTAGAAGCCGGAACAGCAGTTTGGGTACCGCGCCGCTGAAGACATAGGTCTTGCCGTCCTCGACCACGGTGTACTTCGACTTGCCGGTCGGCGCTCGTTCGACACCGGCGACACTGACGGCGAAGGCGCACTTCCCGTCGAACTCAGGAGGCTGATCGCTGGTCATAGGGCCCTCCACGGTCGTTCGGTCGTTTCCTGTTCATTCTCGCCTGCGACGACGCACGGTCCGAGTCGGCGCTGCACCGTGAAGGGGGCTCGCCCGCGGAGCCGATTTCGTGGACGCTTGCGGAATCGTTGCGCCGCAACGCTGCCGTGGGTAATCATGGAGAGGCGGTGGCGGTTCCGATCGTCGAAGTGGACCATCGCGATTCTCCGATTCACGAACACCCGAGTGCAGCTCGTCCTGCAAGCTCCGCGTTTGCCATGGTCGTCCACAACTTCGGGAGGTTTGTCATGAGCGATGCGATCGACAGATTCGCCGGCCTGTCCAAGGTCACCATGTGTTACCGCGACGAGGGTGACCCGGCAGGGGAACCGCTGTTGCTGATCATGGGTCTGAACTCGCAGTTGATTCATTGGCCCCAGGAAATCGTCGAAAACCTCGGCGTCCGCGGCTACCGCGTGATCCGCCCCGACAACCGCGACAGCGGTCTCACCGAGTGGACGGCCACGCCGGGCCCGTACTTCTTGCAAGCGATCGCGAGCGACACCGTCGAACTGCTCGATCACCTCGGGATCGAGAAGGCTCACGTGGTGGGCGCTTCACTGGGCGGAATGGTTGCCCAGCTCCTCGCGATCCAGCATCCCGAGCGGGTATGGTCGCTGTGCTCGATCATGAGTACGCCACACTCCAGCATCGGTGCTCCCAGCGACGACGTACGCGAGGAGATGCTCGAGCCTCTGCCCCCCGATCGCGAGGAAGCGATCGAGCAGATCGTTGCCCTGTACGCCCTCATCGGCTCGAAGACCTACGCCGCCAGCGAACGCGAGCGTCGCTACGCCGTCGCGACCCTGGCATACGACCGTGCACGCGGTCGCCACCCCGACGGACCGTTCCGCCAGATGTCGGCGGCCCTGATGGCCCCGGACCGCACCGAGCGCCTGCGCGCGCTGCAGGTGCCGACCCTGGTCATCCACGGCGCCGAGGATTCGCTCATCACGATCGCCGGCGGCGAAGCGACCCACGCGGCGGTCCCCGGATCGACCTATCTGCCGTTGGCGGCGATGGGCCACGACCTGCCCGCCCCGCTGCTCGACGAGATCGTGACAGCCATCGACGCGAACGCCGCCCGCCGCCCCGCGGTCGTGTAGACCGCGCAGCTGTCACCGGTAACCGATAGAGGCATCGCCCTGGGCGGCGGAGGTCTGGCCGGCCCAACATGCGTGCGATATCGTGGCGCTCCACCACAGTGAGGGACCCGGCGGATCCGTGCCGCCGGGCCCCTCTTTTGCCGAAACGCGGCGGCTTCGCGGATGCTCAGGCGTCGGCGAGCTCATTTCGCCAGACCGGGCTGTCGACGTAGTGGTTGTCATAGCGTTGCGAGCTCGCCTGGATTTCTTCGACGCTCGCCTCGCCGCGATGAACCCGTTCGAGCAGCCGGTAGTAGTCGAACCGGTGCAATCCCGGAGTGAAGACCACGAGCAGTTCGGCATCGGTCCCCGCGGCCGGGGCGAATGCGTGGGGGACTGTGGGCGGCACCGTCAGGAAGTCACCTTGTTCGAGACGAACGATGTTCTCGCCCAGAAGGATCCGCACGGATCCGTTCAGCACCAGGAACATTTCGGTCGCGGCGGTGTGGAAATGGGCCGGCGCGCCGGGGGAGCCCTTGCGCAGGGTCGCCTTGTTGGCGGTCAGCGCGCCGCCGGTCTGTCCGGCGTCGGCGAGCAGGGTGATCAGGCTCAGCGCGCCGTCCTGGAGGTTCTCGGCCTCATCGGCACGTACGAGGACGGGGGCGGTCTGCGCGGAAGCGGTCATCGGAGCTCCGTAGGTTTCGGCGGGTGCGGCACCCGGTGGTGCCTGCTACAGAGTCGACGGAGCAGACCCGCGGACTGTGACATCGCGGTGAGTCGGGGTGAAGCTGCCGCAGGCCGTGATCGTCACGCATGTGGTTGCGGCGGCCGGGTCGATGACTTCGATCGGCGCAGATGGTAGCGGCGCTCGGCGTAGGCGAGGTCATCGCGCCACAGGCGCCGCATCGCGTAGTTCATGAACGGTCGCAGCAATGGCGTCGCCCGGCGCGCATACCGGAAACCCGGACGTTCGGAGTCGGCCACGACGGCTTCGACGACGGCGGTGCGGGGCAGGCCGTCGGAGCCGGGACTCAGTGGCGTGGCGTGGGTTTCGACGACGCTGCCCACCCCTTCGCCGGACACGATCCGCATCACGATCGTGCGTGGATCCGGGCTGGTGAACTCGGCCTCGACGGGTACGCCGATGCCGCGGGCTACTCGGAAGGTGACCGCCAGAACGAACCGGTGGTTGTCCGCGGTGATTCCGGTGCGCGGCGGTGTCCGGGTCACGTGCAGGCGGGCGAACGAATAGGGATGGAACCAGGCGCCGTGCCAGGGGTCGAGCCGGTTGGCGATGATGTCGGCCGGTTCGCATACCCCGATCAGGCGGGTGACCGCGTGCACGGTGCAGTCGGCGGGTCGGGCGCCGAGTATCGGTGCGTCGGTCGGGGTTTCCTCACCGAGCGCGTCCAACCGCACCCAGGCCAGCACACCGTCGTCGTGACTGGGGAACGGACACCAGCGCGCGGATCCGTTGTCGCCGACCCGCATACCGTGCCACCGGCAGATCAGCGTGGCATCGTCGACTCGCGCGGTCGCCAGGTCGGCGCCCAGATGAGGGCATGCTCCGGGGCCCACGTGCAGTGTGTTGTCCCCGTCGCGCCACGCCACGATCTCGACCCCGCCGACGGTGGTGCCGTAGGGCCGGTCGCGGCGAATGCTGCGGCTGGCGGCGAAGGCGTACCAATTCCCCGAAGGCCGCTGCTGCGACCACCGCAGCACGGCACCGATCAACGCGGGGTTCGCGTCGCGGTAGGTGGGCTTCTGTTGTCCCCATTGTTCGGCGGAGAACCGTTGCAGGGGAGAGCGTCCGGATCGCCGGGACGGCTCGGGACCGGTGCTCATCAGGATGTCCTCCCGCGCGTAGCGAGTGTGCGCAACGCCCATGACCGTCCTCGGGAGGGCACCGTATGCAGATCGTGCCCGGCCGCACCCCACCGCGCCAGCAGGGTGTTGGCGGCGATCCATCCGGTCGTCGCGGCGCGTTCCATCAAGGCCACCGGAAGATCGACCCGGATACCGTCTCCCGCGAGTACGAGCTGCGGATGCGGTGTCGTCACCCCGGGTCTGCGCGCGAAGTCTCCGGGGGCGAAGCGAGGGCAGTCCTGCCGCCACAGCGTGGTTCGTCCCACGATCCGAGCGGGGGCTGTTTCGGGGTAGATCTCGTGCAACCGCTCCAGCAGGCGCTTTTCGGTGACGGCGCGAACGGCTGTGCCGTCGTGCACCGCATAGGCGTGCAATTCGACGACGCTACCGCCGGTCTTCGCCGCCCACGCCGCGGCCTGCTTCTCGTAGCGGTGCACGACGCTGATGTTGTCGAGCGGATCGAGATTGCCGGTGCCGAGGAAACTCGGTCGATCCGCACGCACCGGGCGATCGAGCCACAGTCGCTGCACTGCGAACGACGGTGCGGTAGCCAATTCGGTTACGCGTGAACGCCATTCGGTATTGCCCAGTTCCGGTGACGCGGAAACGAGCCGTTTCAGCCCGCCCACATCGGTCGCCAGTACCACGGCGTCGGTGTCCACTGTGGCGTCGTTGTCGTCGATCACCCGGAAACCCGCGCCGCGGGGTTCTATCCGCTCGATCGTCACGCCGGTATGGAACTCCGTGCGGCCGGGCCTGCCGGGAACGCCTGTCGCGCGGAGATATTCCGCCAGGGGGGTCCACAGGCCGACATCGAAATTGTCCCGCGCGACATCGAAGAACAGGCCCTCGCTGGAGCCGAGGAAGTAGATATGAAACATCATGGCCAGCTCCGCCGCCGACATCCGGCCGGGCTCGATGAAGAAGCTGCGGGAAAATACTTCGAAGGCGAGATGGCGGGCGGCGGCGGGAAAGTTGATCGCGCGCAGAAAGGTTTCCGCATCCAGGTGGTCGAGTCGGTCGAAGATTTCCGGCACCGAGACCGTGGCCAACGGGGCGGCGGCGCGAGGGTCCATGCGCAGGAGGTCACGCAGGCGAAATGTCGGACTGCGCAGGGCGAAGGCGAGCGCGTTCCACGGTGGTGTCCGGGGGAGCCCGCGGAAGGTGTCGCGGCGGCCCCGGTCGTCGACGAGCGGGTAGTCGTCGAGGCGAAGCAGGCGAGTATTACTGCGCGCCAACAGTTTACGCAGATTGTAGTACTGGGCGAAGAAGGCGTGGAACCCGCGGTTCATGCCGACCGGTGTGCCGTCGTCGAGCTGCTGGGTCCAGCCGCCCACCCGACCGCCGAGGTATCGCTCGCGTTCGACCACCTCGACTCGGAAGCCACGCTCGGCCAACCCGGTGGCGGCCGCCAAACCCGCGATGCCGGCGCCCACGACCACCGCGTGGGGCGCTCTCCCTTCCTGCCCGAGATCCCGTCGGCCCGCAGCGGCCGGGTAGTGCGCTCGCCGATGGTCGCGGGCTTGGTCGATTGGAGGCGTCGCGTGGCGTGTCATCGCGCGGGTTCCCGTCGCCGAGCCCGTTCCCAGGCCAGCAGAACCGATGTCACCAACGCGAAACCGAACAGGAAATCCTCGACCGGGATATCCCAGGGGAATCGCAGACCGAGAATCTGGTCGGTGTCGTACCGTACGATCGGCGCGTTCAGCTTGGTCAGCCAGCCGTCCACCGGGATCTGGACGACGAGCACGATGATCATCGTCAACCAATACGCCGGCCGGCGGAACAGTCCGGTTCGCAGCCACACATATTCCGCCGCGCAGACCACCACCAGTGCGCACACGGCAGGCACGGTGTATCCGATTCCGTGCAAGGTCATTTCTGCACTTCCTTTCCGGCACGGCCGCGCGGTCGAATGGCCAGCAGCCTTTCGACCGCGGAGAAGGTCAGCAGGCCGCACAGGGGGATGACGATGAAAAACAGCAGTTCCTCGAGCGGGATCGCGCCGGGCAGCCGGACCCCGACGAGGTAGCGGGCGGAGAAATCCCAGACTCCGGCGGCGATCGCAATGAGATCCCAGACGACGAACACCAAAGCCGGTGTCAGAGCCGCGGCAAGCCGGCGGGGCCTGCGGTATACACCGGAGCCGAGGAATTCCAGTGGCGCCGTGGTGATCAGGCAGGCGGCCAGCACCAGAAAATACTGCCATCGATCCATGCCGGTTCCTCACTCCCGGCCGGGTGATTCGGTGGTGGTGGACGCCCGACGCACGGTTTCCGCCCACCGCGGTGTGGGAGGCGACGATCGGCGTGCCAGCCAAGCCCGCACCATGCCGGCAGCGCCGACGCGCGCCTTCCGGGCGGTCGTGACGGTGGCCCGGCGACCGAAAACCTCGAATTCCGCCGCGGCGATCCGATCGAGAATTTCCGAATACAGCGTCGACGCCGCGGCAACACACGGGCGCGATCGCGGGGCCAGGAGCTCGATCCCGCCGCGCGCGAATTCGTATATCTCACGGGTGATCTCGTGCTGGGCGATCAGGGCCTGTCGTACTCGCGGCTCGATGCGGCCTCGACGGCGGCACCATGCCAGCAACTCCCGGTCGACGCCGTGAGCGGCCAATTCGTCGGCCGGTAGATAGACGCGGTTACGTGCGAGATCTTCGTCGATATCGCGCAGGAAATTGGTGAGCTGGAAGGCTTTTCCGAGTGCGGCGGCGTACGGGGCTGCGGCCGTTTCCGATTCGACAGTGCCCAGGACCGGCAGTAGCTGTAAGCCGATGACCTCGGCCGACCCGTACACGTAGCGGTCGAGAGCGGCCCGGTCCGGGTAGTCGGTGACGAACAGATCCATACGCATGGAAGCCAGAAAGGACTGAAACAGGTCGGTGGGTATCCGGTAGCTTTCGGCGGTGTGCCGCACCGCCGCGAGCACCGGGTCGCCGGGCATCGCGACGTCGGCGAATCGCGTTGCCAGCGTGTCCAATTCGCTTCTACACCGGTCGGCGGTGCGCTGTGGGTCGATCTCGTCGACGATGTCGTCGGCGCGGCGGGCGAACCCGTAGAGCGCATGGACGGCAGGTCGTTGATCGGGGGCCAGCAGCCGGGTGGCGAGGAAGAACGTCTTCCCGTGGCGCGCGTTGATTTTCCGGCACAGTCGATACGATTGCCGTAGCGCGGGGTCGAAGATGCCGGCCGCGTCGAGCTCCGCGCGTGTCATGACGTGCGCCGATCGGCCGAGACATCCATCGACGGAAGGGGCGGCCCCGAGGGAGGTCGGTTGCCGGCTACGGCGGCGAGCTGCTCATCGATCGTCTCGAAGGGAGTCGTGCGCGCCATCGCGTGCGCCAATCGGCTTGCCGCACTACGAAATCGGGGCGTGGACAGGACCCCGTTCACGGCCTCGGCCAGAGCAGCGGGGCTCGGATGTCCGGTGCCGAGGTCGATGCCCGCACCGGTGTATGCCACCCGCGCCGCGACCTCCGGTTTGTCGGCCGCGTCGCCCGCGACGATCAGCGGCACGCCGTGGCTCAGCGCCTGCTGCACGCCGCCGTACCCGCCGTTGGTGATCATGACCGCGACATGCGGCAGCAGCCGCGCGTACGGCAGCAAGCCGGCCACGTACGTATTCGCCGCGACGGGCCGAATCTGCGTCGGCGCGCCTCCCGTGCAGGCGACAACCGCCACGTCGGTGCGCCCCGCCAGGGCGGACAAGGCCGGCCGGATCAGCTGCCCGAGATCGCTGTTGTTCCACGTCCCCTGGGTTACGAGCACGACCTTGCGCCCGCCGGACAATGCTTCGTCCCACCAGCCGGGCAACGCCACCTCCGAAGGTGACCCCGGAACGGGGCCGGTGAAGACCACCGAGGGTGGCAGGTCGCGGCGGGGATATTCGAACTCCGGCACGGTGAATTGGAGCATTCGCTCGGCCAGGATCGGCCAGTCCAGCGGATATATCGGGGATGGTGCCACGCCCAGCTCCCGCAGGATGGCGGTGAATGCCGACTGATCGCGACGAAACAGGACTTTGTGGACGACCCGGTTCATCATCGTGTAGTCGCGGCCGGCCGCCGGCTGCCAGCCGATACCGAACGGTGCGCTGTCGGCGCTGCTCAGCATCAGCGGGACCACTCCGCACACCACAACCGGTGGCCGCTGCCGCGCGGCGAGCAGCAGTGGGATGGCGCCGGTGAACATGACGTCGGCCAGCACCACGTCGGCGCGCGAGCGCGCCAGTTCAGCGGTGAGTGCGCGATATTGACCCGCGAGCGGCGCCAGAAACCCGGAACGCATCTCGGCCCGTCCGGTTCGCCAGCGCCGCGCCAGCCCCGGCATTCCAGCGGACGGCTCCGGGACGCGCACGACCTGGGCATCTGCGGGTAACGGCGCGAAGGGCACATCCGATGACTGTGCCGCGGTGGCGAAGGCCGCACCGCTGAGCACGCGCACCTGATGGCCGCGGCGCCGCAGATCGGCGGCGACGGCCAGCATCGGCGCCACATGCCCCGGAATCGGGGTGGCCGCAACAAGGTACCGGGCCACGCGGGATTTCCCTTCCACGATCTGCCGCCGCCATCGGTTCGAACATGTCCGGAAGTGCTGAACGGCATTCACCGACCGCCACGAAACCAGCGTGGCAACGCGCGGATCACGCGATGAGCGCCGCGTCGATCACATCGGCCAGGGACTTCCGAGACCGAGACATCCGAATCGGGCTTTCCGGCCCGACTCGACCCGATCATACGTCGAACGATGCAAACTCGATGCAACATCCGCCGGGATCGGCACCACCGGATCACTGCCCCGCCACACCGCGTCGACGCCGGAACTGTCGGTGCGCCACGTTTGAGTCCCGAGATCGCGGGTAGCCCGGCGAGGACTTCGACGTCCGAGCCGAGGAGGCGCGGTGGGTGTACGTCAGTGGATCACGGAGTGGCCGGTCTACCGGCAATTGACCGGCGAAGATCCCCTCGGCAAAGCGGCCGCCGCGCAGTCCGGGCACAGTCGATCGTTGCGGGCCAGAACGACCGAGGCAGACCGTGTCGTCACGTCGGTGTGCCCGTACTGCGGGGTGGGGTGTTCGCAGAAGGTCTACGTGAAAGACGAGAAGGTCGTTCAGATCGAAGGCAATCCGGACTCACCGGTCAGCCGCGGGCGACTGTGCCCGAAAGGTGCTGCCAGCCTGCAGTTGACGACCGGGGAGGCGCGGCGGCATCAGGTCCTCTATCGGCCGCCGCATGCCACCGACTGGCAACCGATCAGCCTCGAGCGGGCCATGGATATGGTGGCGGATCGAGTGATCGCCACTCGGCGCGAATATTGGCAGGACGAGGTCGACGGCAATCGCACCGCCCGCACCATGGGTATCGCGAGTCTGGGCGGCGCCACGCTCGACAACGAAGAGAACTATCTGATCAAGAAGCTGTTCACCGCGCTGGGCGTCGTGCAGATCGAGAATCAGGCCCGGGTCTGCCACAGCTCGACCGTCGTCGGCCTGGGCACCTCCTTCGGTCGCGGTGGGGCAACGACCTTTCTGCAGGACCTGCAGCACGCCGACTGCATCATCATCGAGGGATCCAATTTCGCCGAGTGTCATCCGGTCGGCTTCCAGTGGGTGATGGAGGGCAAGGCGCGCGGCGCGGTGGTCATTCACGTCGATCCTCGGTTCACGCGCACCAGCGCGCTGGCGGATCTGCACGTCCCGATCCGCGCGGGCACCGATGTCGCGTTTCTGGGCGGGATCATCAATCATGTTCTCTCCCAGGACAAGTACTTCCGGGAATTCGTCGTCAACTACACCAACGCGGCGACGATCGTCGATGAGGAGTTCGAGGACACCGAAGACCTCGACGGCCTGTTCTCCGGTTTCGAACCCGAGGCCCGGCACTACAAGAGCGCCGAATGGCAATACGAAGGCGTCGACGTGGCCTCGGCGTCGGGGCAGCGTGGCCGTGGATCGGGTGAGCCGCACAAGGAAGACGACGTGCGTTCCGCCGGCCGCCCGGAGCAGCACGGTATGGGCGGCGCGGCTCTGGAGGGCGAGTTCGTCCGCGACGAGACGTTGCGGCATCCGCGCTGCGTCTTCCAGATCCTCAAGCGTCACTACGCCCGTTACACGCCCGACATGGTGCACCGCGTCTGCGGCATCCCGCCGGAGACCTTTGCCGAGGTCTGCCGGCACCTGACGGAGAATTCGGGCCCCGAACGCACCAGCGAATTCGTCTACGCGGTCGGCTGGACTCAGCACAGCACGGGCAGCCAGTTCATCCGCGCCGCCTGCGTGCTGCAGATGCTGCTCGGCAATATGGGCCGGCCCGGCGGCGGTATCCAGGCCTTGCGCGGGCACGCCAGCATCCAAGGCTCCAGCGATATCCCGACGCTGTTCAACCTGCTGCCCGGCTACATTCCGATGCCCTACGCGATGCCGCGGCAGAGCCGCGCCGATTTCGTCGACTCCCACGCCGCCCGTATCGGCTTCTGGGCGAATATGGACGACTATCTCGTCAGCTTGCTCAAGGCGTGGTGGGGTGATGCGGCGACCGCGGACAACGAATTCTGCTTCGACTATCTGCCCCGGCTCACCGGATCGCACAGCACCTACGACACGGTCTTCGAACAATTGGAAGGCCGGTGCAAGGGTTATTTCCTGTTGGGCGAGAACCCGGCCGTCGGCTCGGCGAACGCCAAACTGCAGCGGCTGGGCATGTCGAATCTGGATTGGCTTGTGGTGCGCGACTTTTCGTTGATCGAGAGCGCGACCTGGTGGAAGGACGGCCCCGAAGTCGAGACCGGTGAGATCCGTCCGGAGGACAATGCCACCGAGGTGTTCTTCTTTCCCGCCGCCGCGCACACCGAGAAGTCGGGCAGTTTCACCAACACCAACCGCCTGCTGCAGTGGCACGACCAAGCCGTCGAACCCGGCGGTGACGCCCGCAGCGACCTGTGGTTCACCTATCACCTCGGGCGCATCATCCGCGAGAAGATGGCCGGTTCCACCGACCCGAGAGACCGTCCGATCCTCGATCTCACCTGGGACTACCCGACATCGGGCGATACCGCCGAACCCGACGCCGACGCCGTGCTGGCCGAGATCAACGGCTTCGACGGACAGGGCAAGCCGCTGGACAGCTACACGCAGTTGCGCAACGACGGCTCGACCACGTGCGGATGCTGGATCTACTGCGGAGTTCGCAAGGACGGCGTGAACCAGGCAGCGCGCCGCAAACCGCAGACCGAGCAGGACTGGGTCGCGCTCGAATGGGCCTGGGCCTGGCCCGACAACCGGCGGATCATGTACAACCGGTGTTCGGCCGCACCCGACGGATCCCCGTGGAGCGAACGCAAGAAGCTCGTGTGGTGGGACGCCGACCAGCAGAAGTGGACGGGCCTGGACGTGCCGGATTTCCAGGCGACCAAGCCGCCGGACTACCGGCCCGGCGACGATGCCGCAGGTCTGGACGCGTTGTCGGGCATCGACCCGTTCATCATGCAGGCCGACGGCAAGGGATGGCTGTACGTCCCGGCCGGCCTCGCCGACGGCCCGCTGCCGACCCACTACGAGCCGCAGGACTCACCGGTGCGCAACGCGCTCTACGGTCAGCAGCGGAGTCCGTCACGAATGGTGTTCTCCAACCGGCACAATCGCTACGCACCCGACGCCGGCGATGCCGGTGCTCGGGTCTACCCCTATGTGGCGACCACCTACCGGCTCACCGAGCAGTTCACCGCGGGTGGAATGTCGCGCTGGACGCCGTATCTGTCGGAGCTGCAGCCGGAGATGTTCTGCGAGGTCTCACCCGAACTCGCCGGCGAACGCGGCCTGATCAACGGCGAGTGGGCGACGATCGTCAGCCCGCGCGCGGTGATCGAGGCCCGGGTACTGGTCACCGATCGGATGACGCCGCTGATCGTGGCCGACCGCACGGTGCACCACGTCGGCCTTCCGTACCACTGGGGACCCAACGGACTCAGTACGGGAGACGCCGCCAACGAGTTGTCTTCGGTTGTGCTGGACCCGAATTCGCATATCCAGGAGGTCAAGGCGTTCACCGTCGACATCCGCCCCGGACGTCGCCCGCGCGGCGCCGACGCCACCGCGATGGTCGCCGACTACCAGCGGCGAGCAGGAGTCACCGACAAGACCGGCACGGGAGTGTGAGCATGGATTTCGAACGAGACCTGACCGCCGACGACCCGCCGCACGACGGTGGCTACCCGGACCGGCAGCCGCGGATGGGATTTTTCACCGATACCACGGTGTGCATCGGCTGCAAAGCCTGTGAGGTGGCGTGCAAGGAGTGGAACCATGTTCCCGACGACGGCTTGAACTTCACCGGCATGTCCTACGACAACACCGGTGGGCTGGGCGCCGACACCTGGCGCCACGTCGCATTCGTCGAACAACGCAAACCGATTGCGGCGCAAGCGAATACCGCCGAGGTGGTCGATCTCGGGATGCCGAGTTCCAGCAAACCGGGAGACGGTGACGGGCAGCGGGGCGAGTTCCGCTGGCTGATGTCGTCGGATGTGTGCAAACACTGCACGCACGCCGCATGCCTGGATGTCTGCCCGACCGGCGCGCTGTTTCGTACCGAGTTCGGAACGGTCGTGGTGCAGCAAGACATCTGCAACGGGTGCGGCTACTGCGTGCCGGCCTGCCCGTACGGCGTCATCGACCAGCGCGAGGACGACGGCCTGGTATGGAAGTGCACGCTGTGCTACGACCGGCTCGGGGACGGAATGGAGCCTGCCTGCGCCAAAACCTGTCCCACCGATTCCATCCAGTTCGGCGAACTGTCGCAGCTGCGCGAGCGCGCCGAAGAACGCGTGAGGCAACTCCACGACGCCGGCGTGACGGATGCCCGGCTGTACGGCCAGGACCCCGATGACGGGGTGGGTGGCACCGGGGCGTTCTTCCTGCTGCTCGACAAACCCGAGGTGTACGGCCTGCCGCCGGACCCGATCGTCACCACCCGTGATCTACCGGCCATGTGGCGCAATGTCGGTATCGCGGCGTTGGGCATGCTCGCCGGCCTGTCGGCGACGTTCGTGAAGGGGCGGCGATGAGCGAGCACGAGAGGCGGACCGGCATTCCGCAGGATCCTTTCGCGCCGCCGGATCGGATGGCCGTCACCGGAGATGTGGGTCGGTTGCCGCGCCGCCGGCGGGGGCGCGGCCGGGGCGAGAAGAAGATGGTGCCCGACGCGCACTTCGAGTCCTATTACGGCAAGCCCATACTCAACAAGCCGACGTGGGAGGCACGCGACATCGCCGGTTACCTGTTTCTCGGTGGCCTGGCAGGTGGATCGTCGGTCCTGGCGATGGGCGCGGAGCTGACCGGGCGTCGAAAGATGGCCCGCGCCACCAAAATCGGCGGCCTGGTCGCCATTCTCGCCTCGCTGGTGGCGCTGGTCCACGATCTGGGCCGACCGGAACGATTCGTTCGGATGTTGCGGGTCTTCAAGCCGAGTTCGCCGATGAGCGTCGGTTCCTGGATTCTGGCCACCTACGGTCCGCTGGCGGGAGTCGCCGCGGCCACGGAGGTCACCGGGTGGTTTCCCCGCGTCGGCAGGGCCGCGACCGTCGGTGCCGGCTTCGTCGGCCCGGCCGTCAGTTCCTACACCGCGGCGCTGATGTCGGACACCGCGGTGCCGACCTGGCACGACGGGTATCGCGAGATGCCGTTTCTCTTCGTCGGCTCGGCCGCCACGGCGGCGGGCGGACTGGCGGTCCTCACCTCGCCCACGAGCGAGACGGCACCTGCGCGCCGGGCCCTGATCCTCGGTGCGGCAACGGAATTGACGGCGGGCGAACTGATGAGCCGCCGGATGGGTTTATCGGCCGAGCCGCTGCACCAGGGGACGGCGGGGCGAATGATGAACGCCGCCAAGGCATTATCGGTAGTCGGTGCGCTGCTCGGGGGAGTGTGGGGCCATCGCTCGAGGACCGCTGCGATCATCGGTGGTGCCGCCGCGGTGGCGGGCTCGGCGTGCACCCGCTTCGGCATCTTCCACGCCGGCGTCACATCCGCCGAAGACCCCAAGTACACCGTGTTCCCGCAACGAGAACGGCTCGCGCACCGTGAGAGTGTTCCCGACTGAGGACCGGCACCCCGGGCCGCGGGCCGGTGGCGGGGTTGTCAGGGCGTGCGAATGTGACGGTTTGCTTACCTGTGGCGCTGCGGACCCGCGACACGCCGAGCGGGTGGCCACAATCTCGGTATGCGGATTCTGCTGACCGGCGCGGCCGGGTTTATCGGATCTCATGTGTGGCGGGCGCTCAGCGATGCGGGGCACGAGGTGGTGGCGGTCGACGCGATGCTCACCGCGGCGCACGGCGACCGGGCCCAGCCGCCGGACGGCCTGCATCGCGTCGACGTACGCGATCAGGATGCGCTGGACCGTTTGCTACCGGGCATCGATGTGGTGTGCCATCAAGCTGCGGTGGTGGGGGCGGGGGTGACTGTGCAGGATGCGCCCGCCTACGCCAGTCACAACGATCTGGGGACCGCGGTACTGCTGGCCGCGATGGACCGGGCCGGTTGCCGCCGGCTGGTGCTGGCGTCGTCGATGGTGGTGTACGGCGAAGGGTGTTATCGCACAGCCGATTCCGTGGCGGTAACGCCGTTGCCGCGGCGGCGTGCGGACCTCGAGCGTGGCGTATTCGATCATCGCCACCCCGATACCGGCGCACCACTGCGGTGGGCGCCGGTGCCCGAGGACGCACCACTCGATCCGCGCAGCCTGTACGCCGCCAGCAAACTCGCCCAGGAGAACTATGCCGCGGCGTGGGCCACCGCCACCGGCTCGACGGTGACCGCGCTGCGCTATCACAACGTCTATGGCCCCGAAATGCCCAAGGACACACCGTATTCCGGCGTGGCCGCGATCTTCCGGTCGGCGCTGGAGGCCGGTTCGGCGCCACGCGTCTTCGAGGACGGTGCTCAGATGCGCGATTTCGTGCATGTCGGGGATATCGCCGTCGCCAACCTGCGTGCCGTCGAACGTCCGTTGGACGGGTTCACGGCGCTGAACATCGCCTCGGGACAGCCGATCAGTATCGGCGCGGTGGCCGCGATCCTCGCTCGCGCCCACGGTGGTCCCGAGCCGGTGGTGACCGGCGAATTCCGTGCGGGCGATGTGCGCCATATCGTCGCCGGACCGGATCGGGCACGTGAACTGCTGGGCTTCACCGCGTCGATCGACCCCGCGCGGGGTCTCACCGAGTTCGCCACCGCGCCCTTACGGGCAGCGGCCGGGGTCGGAGCGCCGCAGTGGCGGCACTGCTGACCGGTGTGACAGCGTCGGCAGCGTCGAGCAGTAGCGGTAGCCGAATCTCGAAGCGGGCGCCGTCGCCCCGGTTCGATGCGGTGATCTCACCGTGCTGGACCGACAGCAGACCGGCGGCGATCGCCAGCCCCATACCACTACCGCTGCCCTCGGCCGCCGGGGAACGGGCGGCGGTGCCGCGATAGCCGGCCTCGAAGATGCGGGAAAGGTCCGCCTCGGCGATGCCGGGACCACTGTCGTCGACGCGCACCCACGCACTGCCGTCCGCGGTGCCGGCCGAGATGTCGATGCCTCCCTTCGGCGGGGTGTGGGCAACGGCATTGGCGACGAGATTGGTCAGCACCCGGGTCAGCGCCTGGTCGCTGCCGGCGACGGTGATTGCCGTATCGGGTTGCCGGGCGCGGAGTTTCACTCCCGCGCGGGCGGCCGCCGGTGCGTTGGCGGCGACCACTTCGTCGATGAGTTCGCGTAGATCCAGTGGTTCCACGTGCAGGCGCAGGGCCCCGGCGTTGATCTTCGACATCTCGAACAGGTCGTCGACCATGCCCGACAATCGGGTGGTCTCGCGCACGACTTGCGTGCCGTAGCGTTCGACGTCGCCGGGCCGGTCGACCACCCCGTCGGCCAGCGCCTCGCCCATCGCCCGGATCCCGGCCAGCGGGGTGCGCAGATCGTGGCTGACCCAGGCCACCAGTTCACGCCGCGACGCCTCGGCGGCGCGTTCCTGATCGAGCATCTGTTTCTCCCAGACCAGTTGCCGCGCCTGCGCCCGGCCCAGCACGACCGCAGCGGGCACCGTCACCGCGGTGACCACGACGAGGACCACCAACATCTTGGCCAGCGCGTCGGTGAACATCAGACCGCTGACCGCGAGGAAACCGCAGAGGGTGGCCAGCGTCGGAATCAACACCAGAATCACCATCGACAGCCCGAGGGCCCGGTTGCGCATGGCGCGCAGCAGCATCGCGCCGAGGGCCACGACCGGCACCGATCCGGCCAGGGCCCATCCGATCAGTCCGGCAACATCATTCGGCACGGTCGACTCCTGTCCCGGCGCCCCAGGCGTAGCCACGCCCCCACACCGTTTCGATCCGGTGGGTGTCGCCGAGTTTGGCACGCAGACGTTTGACGTGCACCGTCACCGTCGACTGGTCGCCGAAATCCCAGCCCCA
The DNA here is from genome assembly GCF_963869435.1 of Nocardia violaceofusca NBRC 14427. Classification (NCBI taxonomy): domain Bacteria; kingdom Bacillati; phylum Actinomycetota; class Actinomycetes; order Mycobacteriales; family Nocardiaceae; genus Nocardia; species Nocardia violaceofusca. The sequence continues at coordinate 15,876 of NZ_CAWMPM010000055.1, read as the reverse complement.
CACCTGCGCCAGTAGTTCCGCACGGCTGAACACGCGCTGCTGATGGGACAGCAGAAAACACAACAGGTCGAATTCGCGCGCTGTCAGTGAGACCGGCCGTCCGGCGACATCCACGGTCCGCGCGGCCGGTCGCACGCGAATCTCGCCACTGCGCAGCACGCCGGCCGTCGGTGGCGGCGCATGGGTGCGGCGCAGCACCGATGCCACTCGCAGCGCCAGCTCCCGCGGACTGAACGGTTTCGTCAGGTAGTCGTCGGCGCCCGCGGTCAGCCCGAGTACTCGGTCTTCCTCCTCGCCGAGGGCGGTGAGCATGATGATGGGTGTCTCGGGACGCTCGCCCTCGCGCACCGCCCGGCACAACGCGATGCCGTCGGGCGCGGGCATCATCACATCGAGAACGGCCAGGTCGATATCACCGCCGGTCAGGGCGCGTTCGGCCTGCACGCCGTCGGCGGCCTCGGTGACCTCCATGCCGTCGCGTTCGAGGTAGCGGCGGACCACCTCACGCACTACGGGGTCGTCGTCGGCGACGAGAATGCGCATCGCGCTCACCAATTCGTGAGGACGAGGTGGGCCAGCACCAGGGTGCCGATGGCCTGAACGGCCAGCCAGGCGCGGGCAGTGCGCGCCGGCAACAGGGCGGTTGCGCCGATCACCCAGATGTCGAACGGCAGCCAGATCCGCTCGGTTTCGGCCTTGCTCAGGCCACTGAGATCGGCGAGCAGCAAGCCGCTCAGTGCCGCCAGGGCCAATAGCGCGGCCGGATCGGCGCGGGTGCGCCAGCGTGCGAACGCCGTTGCCGGAGCGGCGCGAATCTCCGCCGGTGCGGGCACACGCAGGGCACCCGGCAGTCGATGCAACGCCGCCGCGGATGCCAATCCGACCGCGCACACGGTGGCCGCCAGATTGCCCCAGATCCAGTAGGACACCGGTCGCGTCGTCGCTATGCCCTGGTAGTAGCGCTGCACCACCAGGTGATATCCCTCCAACCACCAGAAGCCGGACAGGGTGAAGGCCGCGATCACCGCCAGCACGCCGAGCACCGCGGGCCACACCGTTCGCACACCGCGCAGCAGCGCCACCGCGGCGGCCGGGACGGCCATCAGGACCAGCCCGTAGTTGAGGTAGATGCCGAACCCGAACAGCACCCCCGAGCCGAACAGGATCAGCGGGCGTGACCGCGGGCCACCCACTCCGATCGCGAGTGCGGCCACCGCCCAGGCGGTCACTCCGGCGAAGAACGCGTCCGCGGAGACCGCCAGCCAGATCGCCGCGGGAGCGAGTGCGAGATATGGTGCGGCCGTGCGCGCGCGGTCTTCGGCGCCCAATGCCCGCATCGCCACCAGCACGGCCACCGACGCGCTGCACCCGACCAGAACGCACAGCGTGGAAGCCCATGCGCCGCCGCCCAATCCGATCCGGTCCAGCCAGACGAACACCAGCAGTGCGCCCGGCGGATGACCGGACACGTGGGTGGTCCACGAGTCGGGCTGATAGTCCAGGATCCGGCCGGAGAACCCGCGCAGCATCGCCGGGATGTCGTGCACTCCGCCGACCTCGTGCAGATATTCGTGCATCGTGGTGAGCCGGCCGGCGAAACCGCGCTGCCACCCGTCGACCATGGCGAGGGAGAACGCCCACGCGAGCGCGGTCACCCAGGTGCCCAGCAGCAGACGATGCCAGGGGAGCGCGGCGGCGAGCTTCGGGCCGTAGAGGATGACGGCGACGGCGAGCACGATCGCGGGCCCGGTACCCCATCCGAGGTGCGGAAGCCAGGAGCCGAAGATGGGCGCCGCCGCGGCGTAGAGGGAATCGCGATAGTGCGGCGTGCTGATCCTCGGGACGACGAAGGCGGCGGCGACGAGGATCGCCGCTGCCGCCGCGCAGAGGATGTCGGCGCGCACGCCCGATACTCGCCGTGTCTGCGATGCGGTGCTGCTGCGGGTATCGCTCACCCGTTCACCGTAGGTCTCGACGCCACCAGCGGGCACCGCCGCAATCGCGTCGTCATACTTTCGTCACCTGTGTCACCAGCCCTTTTCGCGGCGATCGGCCTTACGGTCGACCCTGTGACCCCAGTCGAAACCAGTAGAGAGCTGACCGTGGTGATCCCCTGCCGGAACGAAGCGGGCGCGCTACCGGGCGTCCTGTCGGCGGTTCCCCCGGAATATCGAGTGGTCGTGGTGGACAACGGTTCGACCGACGACACCGCCGCGGTGGCGCGTGCCGCGGGCGCGACGGTGGTCGTCGAGCCCGTACCCGGCTACGGCAGTGCCGTACAAGCGGGAATCGCGGCCGCGACCACCGAACTGGTGGCCGTCCTCGACGGTGACGGTTCGATGGCGCCCGACGAATTGCCATCGCTGGTGGCCGAACTGGGCCCCGGCGTCACCATGGTGGCCGGGCGCCGCCGCCCGGTCCGCGGCGCCTGGCCGTGGCATGCACGCCTCGGTAATTGGCTACTGGCGCAGTGGCTGCGGCGTCGCTACGCGTTGCCGGTCCACGATCTGGCCGCGATGCGAGTGATTCGCCGCGCGGAGCTGGTGGCGCTGGGTCCGCTGCATCCGCGGTCGGGATATCCGCTGGCGTTGCTGGCGGGGGCGGCGCGGGCCGGATGGCGGATCGTCGAGCGTGATGTCACCTACCGCCCGCGCACGCACGGTGTGTCGAAGGTTTCCGGTTCGGTACTCGGGACGGTGCGTGCCGCCCGCGACTTCTGGAGTGTGCGATGACAGTTCTGCCGTTGACACTGCTGGTGGTGGCGAAGGCGCCGGTCGCCGGATTCGCCAAGACCCGGCTGACTCCGCCGCTGTCCCCGGCCGAGGCCGCGGATCTGGCCGCCGCCGCGCTTCTGGACACGCTGGCCGCGGTCCGCGACAGCGGGGCGGCGCGGGGTGTGGTCGCGTGGACCGGCGACTTGCAGCGGGCTTGTCGTGCCCGCGAAATCGGTTCGGCGCTACACGATTTCGATGTGGTCCCGCAGCGTGGTGGCGGTTTCGGTGTGCGGTTGGCCAACGCGCACGCGGACGCGGCTCGTCTCGGGCTGCCCGTCCTGCAGATCGGGATGGACACGCCCCAGGCCGGGCCGGCGCTGCTGGCCGAGTGCGGAGCGCGGCTGCTGGCGGGCCCGGATGCGGTGCTGGGACCGGCGGCCGACGGCGGCTGGTGGGCACTGGGCCTGTGTGATGTGCGCGCGGCGCGAGTACTCGCGGAGGTGCCGATGTCCACCGATCGAACCGGTGATCTCACCCGAGAGGCGTTGGCCCGCAACGGTTGCCGCGTCGCGATGCTGCGCGAACTCAACGATGTCGATCTGTTCACCGATATCGCCGATGTGGCCGCGAAGTGCCGCGGATTGTTCGCGGCGGCGGCCGAATCGCTCACCGCGGCCCGGCGCCGATGAGTACCGACCACGACCGCCGGTTGCTCCTGCCGGCGGCGGTCGGTTCTCGCATCTCGCCGGCCCGCTCGCCGTTCGTGGCCGCGCGGATCGGCATCGCCATCGCGGTGACGGTCACGATCTGCTTCGTCACAGGTCTGATCAGCCACTGGATTCAGCATCCGCCGGACTGGTTCCGGTGGCCCGCTCACCCGATATGGCTCTATCGCGTGACACAGGGAACCCACGTGATCTCGGGCGTGATCACCATTCCACTGGTTCTGGTGAAGCTGTGGTCGGTATATCCGCGGTTGTTCGCCCGCCCCGCGATCGGTGGTCCGGTGCGGCTGGCCGAACGGGGTTCGATCGCGGTACTCGTCGCGGCGATGCTGTTCCAGCTCGCGACCGGGCTGTTCAATATCGCTCAGTTCTATGCGTGGCGGTTCTTCTTCACCACAACGCATTACGCGATGGCCTACGTCGCATTCGGTGCGCTCGCGATCCACCTGGCGGTGAAACTGCCGACCGTCCGGGCCGCCCTCGGCGGTGACGACGGTGCCGCGGTGTCCGGCTCGGGGTCGGAGGGCCGGCCGGGGGAGCAGACCGTCTCTCGCCGGACAGTGCTCGGCGCGGCGGCCGTGTCCGCCGGGCTGGCGGGGTTGTCGGTAGCCGGGCAGTCGGTGCCGTGGCTGCGCCGGCTCTCGGTGCTGGCGCCGCGAAGCGGCATGGGCCCACTCGGCGTACCGGTCAACCGCACCGCCACACAGGCTTCGGTCACCGAACGAGCCCTGGATCCGGGGTATCGACTCGCGGTGAGCGTGGCACGCGGGCGCCGCACATTCTCGCGAACGGAGCTGGCGCGGTTACCGCAGACCACGGTGGATCTGCCGATCTCCTGTGTGGAGGGCTGGAGCGTGTCGGCGCGCTGGACCGGTGTCAGGCTCCGGGACCTGCTCGCGGCCGTGGGCGACTACCGCGGCGGCCCGGTCGGCTTTCGATCGCTGGAATCGGCTGGCCTCTATGGTAGTTCGACCCTGCCGCACAACTTCGCGATCGACGACGCGACCCTGGTCGCCTTGCGACTCAACGGGTCCGATCTGGATGTGGATCATGGCTACCCCTGCCGCCTGATCGCGCCCAACCGGCCCGGTGTCCTGCAAACCAAGTGGCTGTCGGCGATCGAGGCACTCGGATGAACGCCGTGCGAGTGCTGCTGGCCGCGGCGGGTCTCGCGTCTGTGGGCTACGGCATCAGCCTTGTGCTGCACATGAATACGACCGATCTGAAGTCGATCGCGGTGTGGTCGGTCGGGCTGCTGGTGTTGCACGACGCCGTCTTCGCGCCGCTGTCGGCCGGCGTGGGCGTCTCGGGCCGGCATCTGATTCCCGGCTCCGTGCGCGGGCCGGTCACCATCGGGTTCGTCGCCACCGTGGTGCTGGCGATCGTCAGCGTTCCGGTCATCGGACGCGCGGGTGCGGTGGCGAATTCGACTGTGCTCGATCGCGATTACGGTGCCGGCCTGGCTGCCGCACTGGCGGTGGTCTGGGCCGGTGTCGGTGTCACGGTGCTGTGGCGCATCCGGCGCTCGCACTCGTGACGGTCGGCGCGGGTCGCTGTCAGCGGTGGTATTCGGCGTGGACCTGTGCGCATGCGGCGATGATGCGTTCGATCTGTTCGGCGGTGAGCGCGGAATGCAGCGACAGCCGAATCAGCGACTTGCCCCGAGGGGTCGCGGGCGGACAGAAGGGAGCGCCGAGGACGCCGTGTGCTTCCAGGATGGCGCGCACGGCACGGCCGCCGGCTTCGGTGCCGGTAGGTAGTGAAACGATGTGACTGTCGGTCCCGGCCATGTCGAACCCTATGTGGGCGAGTGCCTTTCGGACGGTGCGGGCGATGTCGCGGAGCCGGGTACGGCGACCGTCCTCGGTCCGGATCACCTCCAGAGTGGCGGTCAGCCCGGCGATGTCGTGAGACCGCAACGCCGAGGAGAAGATCGCGGGATGGGCCACCGACTCGAAATAGGGGGCGAAGTCGCGGTCGAGTGCAGTGACCAGTCCGGCCCGGCCGACGAAGGCCTTGGCGAGACTCGCGGTGCGGAACGGCACACGGGACGCGAGGCCGAGTCCGACGACCGCACCGGCGCCGTGCGGGCCGTCGACGCCGAGAGAGTGCGATTCGTCGACGACGAGTACGGAGCCGGTCTCCTCGGCGACGTCGCACAGCGCGGCCAGGGGGCTGCGCGTGCCGGTGGTGTTGTCGATCGCGTCGACGGCGATGATGCCGGGACCATGGGCGCGGATCTGTGCGGCCAGCCGGGCGGGGTCGTTGTCCCCGAAAATATGTAGCGGCGCGGCCGCGGCGAGGGCTGCCTGTCGCCAGGACATGTGCGTGTTCTCGCCGACGTGTATCGGAATGCCCGGCGCGGCAATGGCTTGCAACAATCCGATGTTCGCCGCCCAGCCGGATTGGCACACCACCGCCGCCGCACTCTGCGTGTAGTGCGCCAGGCGCCGCGCCAGCCGGCCGGAATCGGCCTCGTCCGGGGCGAGGAAGGACTCGGTCATGGCGGCTGTGATGCGACTGTCCTCGGACAGCGCCAGGTAGTCGCTGGTCGACAGTGCGATGTCGGTAGTGGCGGCCGCGGGCCCGCGCAAGAACAGCCTGGCCTCCCGCAGATCCGCCGCGTGGCCGCGCTCGATGTGTTGCTGCACGCGTTCGGCGACAGTTGTCACCTCAAATCTCCTCGGTAGGTCGCCCTCGTCGATGTGATTCGCCCGATACGGAGGTGCCCTGCCGCTACAGCGTCATGGGCGGAAGTCCCTGATGATCATCGCGCACTCGGAGCGTGACATGCCCCGCGACGCGGTGACGAAACCATGACATCAGGCCTTCGGCGTCCAGGCTCGATTGCTCAGCTCCGGTGACTGGCCCTGCTCGCCGACCCAGGGAAAATCTTCAGTGACGACAGTAGACATTCGCCGAGTGATGCGGTAACTTCTGTCTCGTCGTAAGTAAAGAAAGTGTCGAGATGGCACGGGAGATGACGAACTGCCCGTGAGAGGGAAGACGGCGGGCGCGGCTGCGGGACCAGCAAGTACGACGGTCTCGCCGCCCGCCGGGCAAGAAATGAAGTGGAACGGAAAGTTGAAGTAACCCGTGAGGAGAAGGGAGGAGTTGCCCGTCGGGTCACTCGGAAGTACATCTGGTCCGTGTGATCGCCGACGCTTCGGTTACATGTCGGAAGACGCAAGTACATTCCCCCTTTCAGCGCCCCGGTGCCGTCTGGCATCGGGGCGCTCCGGCGTATGGAGGCCGCAGGATTTCTGAATCACCCACCGCGAACGAGAAGTTCGACGACGACGACTACCCCGCCTACACGATGGGCCGGGCCGCGGACATGCTCGGCACCACCCAGGTGTTTCTGCGCACCCTGGACGAGGCGAAACTGATCACCCCGCAACGCTCGGCCGGCGGGCACCGCCGCTACTCGCGCTACCAGTTGCGTATCGCGGCCCGTGCCCGTGAGCTCGTCGACCAGGGCACCCCGCTCGAGGCGGCGTGCCGGATCATCATCCTCGAAGACCAGCTCGCCGAAGCGCGTGAGCTCAACGCCAAGCTCAGCCGAGAAGACCGATCCGGCTGATCCTCCGCGACCCGGTCGACCGGGGCATCGACGTCAGTCATGTTGTCGGGCAGGTCGATTCGATGGCCGGCACGCTCGGTGTGCTGGGCCGGCCGGGGGATCGACCCGGTCGCCCCGGGGCGCCGGTCGAACACGCCGCGGTTAGACTCGGCGCGGTGAGACGGTCTGCTCGGTTGCAGCATGTGCGTGGCTTGGGGCTGCGCGACCATGTGTGCTGGGCTTATACGGGGGTGGCGGAGTTCAGGGCCCGTGCCGCAGAGTTCCTCGCCGACGGTCTGGACGCCGGTTGTCGCGTCCGCTATATCCGGTCCGGCGCGGTCGGCGACATCGCCGACGACTTGCGTGAGCTGGCGGGCTGGAGCGAGGCGTTGCGGGACGGCAGCGCCGAGGCTGTATCGCTCGAGGACCTCTACATCGCTCGAGGACCTCTACGGCGCCGACGAGGTCCTGGACCCGGCCGGCCAGGTCCGGGCCCACGCCGAGGCGACCGAGCGTGCCGTGGCGGACGGGTTTCGAGGACTGCGAGTAGCGGCCGATTGCACGTCGCTGGTCGGCACTGCGACTCGGCTGGCGGTTCTCGCACGCTACGAACATCTGATCGACCGCTATATGGCCGGCCATCCGTTCTCGGCACTGTGTGGTTACGATCGGTCGGCGGTCGAGGCCGGGGTGCTGGCCCAGCTGGCCTGTCTGCACCCGTGCACCGATGCGGGTGCAGCAGGGTTTCGGTTGTACGCTCCGCTGTCGGCGAGCCACACCGTCGCTCTCGCCGGTGAACTCGATCTGTCCACCCGTGAGGTCCTCGCGCCGACATTGGAGCGATTCGAGGTGAAGCCCGAGGGCGGCGACGTGGTCCTCGACGCCACCGGGCTGGAATTCATCGACCATGTCGGCCTGACTCGGCTGGCGGATTGGGCGGCGGTGCGCGATGCGGATCTGGTGATCCGCACCCGGTGGTCCGGTATCGATCGCGTGATTCGGCTACTCGATATTTCCAACGTGCGAGCGGAGCAGCTCCTATGACGTCGACAACCCGCACGGGCCCGCGAGCAGGTGAGTTCGTCCACCCCGCCGTGTTCTATCGCTCCGACGAGGATTACCTGGCTACCCTCGCGCCGTTCATCACCGAGGGCCTGGAACGGCAGCATCCGATAGCGGTCGCAGTTCCCGGCCCCCGGCTTCGAGTACTACGTGATGCCGTCGGATCCGCTGGGAAAGCCGTGACGTGGATCGATATGGCGCAGGCCGGCAGGAATCCGGGCCGGATCATTCCCGGGGTGTTGCGGCGATTCGCCGATGCGCATCCGGACCGGCACGTGCGCATCATCGGTGAGCCGATCTGGCAGGGGCGCACCGCCACCGAATACCCCGCCTGCGCTCAGCACGAGGCGTTGATCAACGCGGCCTTCGCCGGTCGCGACGTGACGATCGCCTGCCCCTACGACGCCACGCGACTCGCTCCCGACGCACTCGCCGACGCGTATCTGACCCACCCGCTGGTCTGGGAGACGCACCGTCGGTACCGCAGCGATCGATACGACCCGGACAGCGTGGTCAGCCGATACAACGAGGAATTGGTCGTGCCGGTCGAGGTGACGGAACACCCCGTCGACACGTCCGCCGAGGTATCGGACGCCCGGCGATCCGCCACAGCCGAAGCCCGCCGGCTCGGCCTGGCCGAAGAACGGATTGCCGATTTCGAATTGATCGTGACGGAGCTGGTCACCAACAGTCTCGTCCATACCGGGGGACCGTGCCGGTGGCGGCTGTGGCGCGACGGCGACGACATCGTCTTCGACCTGCGTGATTTCGGGCACGTGACCGATCCCTTGATCGGGCGGCATCCGCCGGTCCGGGATCGCTTCGGCGGCCGCGGTCTGTTCCTCGTCAACGAGCTCGCCGACTTGGTCCGCATCCACTCCACACCCCACGGCACCACCTGGCGTGTTCTGCTCCACGTCCATTCGCGCTGAACCGCCGATCCGGTGGTACTGCCTGGCCTCGCAGGTCCCTGACCCAAGCCTTAGGCAGAACACGAAAACCCTTGCGGTGCTGCGCTTTCAGTGGTTCTACGGACTGACTCCATAGTCGATGCAGTCCGCATTGGTCAGATTTGATGATTTCATCGAGATGATCCCGGCCGACCTGTCCTTGCCGCGGGCTGTGACCGGCCTTGCGTATCCGGCCGTGGTGTCGCGGCCGAGCGGGCGGATGTGGGTTTTCCCGAAAAGCTCTGGGCTTCAGCATTTCCGGTGCGAATCACCGAGTGCTGACCGCCCCTTCTGTCACGTCGACGGCCGCCATTGCACTCCGGCCGTTGTGTAGGCGCCAGTGGTCGGAACGCGCCATCCGATGATCGAAACCCGGTCGCTCGACTGTGTGGGCCGCGCCTACTGACTTTTACCGAAAATTTAGCCACGCCGACTCGGTTGGAGCATACGATCGCATCTGATCAACCTATCAGTTATGGTGAGCGCTGCGGTGCGAATGCCGACCGGCTTCGAACGCAGTTCCGTCCGGGTGGATTCGTTCTGCTCGCGCAGTGTCGCCCCAATCAGAAGAGTGAGGATCTCGGTGTCCGCAAACATCCCCAATTCCCGGATCACGTTGAATCGCCGCCGCGCATTGGGGGGCGCGGTGGCCGGTGCACTGGGCGTCGCCGCGACGGTCGCCGCGGTCCCGATCGTGCAAGCGGCCCCTGCTCGGACCCAGCAGCCCGCGCCTTCGGGCACCTACCGAATCGATCTCCACGCGCATTTCCTGCCGCCGGACTACCGTGCCGCACTGATCGAGCACGGCCATCTCACCATCGGTGGTTACCCGACGCCGGACTGGTCGCCGGAGCAGGCGCTCGCGTTCATGGACTATTACGGCATCCAGGCTCAGGCGCTGTCCGTTTCCGACCCGGGCGTGTCCTTCTTGTCCGGCAAGGAGGCCAACGATATGGCCCGCTACTGCAATACCTATGCCGCCGGCCTGTTCAAGTCCAACCCGACCCGGTTCGGTGCGTTCGCGGTGCTGCCGATGCCGGACATTCCGGCTTCGATCGACGAGGCGATCTTCGCCCTCGACCAGCTCCACCTCGACGGTGTGATTCTGCTGTCGGCCTATAACGGCGTATACCTCGGCGATCCACGGTTCGAGCCGCTGATGGCTGCCCTGAATCAGCGCAACGCATACGTCTTCGTCCATCCGGCGGCGATCCCGGACGACGCGAAACCGAAACTCCCCCTGCCGGATTTCCTCGAGGAATTCACCTTCGACACCACCCGAGCGGCGACCATGATGATGATGACCGGGATGACACAGCGGTATCCGAACATCCGCTTCCAGCTCGCGCACGCCGGCGGAACGGTGCCGTTCCTGTCGCATCGGATCAGTGTCGCCTCGCAAACCGTCATCGGGCAGTTGTGGCCACAGGATCTGCCCAAACCCTCGATCCTCGATATTCAGCGGCAGATTTCGAACTTCTACGTCGATACCGCGCTCAGTGGGTCGGCCGCGGCCATGTCCAGCGCGCTCGCGGTCACCAGCCGCGACCACATCGTATTCGGCTCCGACTGGCCCTTCAGCGCGCTCACCCTCCCGCAATCCGGCAGCCACGACCCGGCGCCCGGACTCAGCGACATCTTCGACGCCGACCAGCGCATGGAGGTCGAGCATCACAACCCCCTGCGGCAGCTTCCCCGCCTGGCGCAGGCAGTCAAATCCTGACGGATCCGGGGCGATGAACGGAGGGGGTGCTGCTCGGCTTCATCTGCGATATGCGGCGCGGCACCCCACCGCTGCCGGATCGGTGGAACCGTGGAATCAGTACCCACCGATCCTCGACGCCGCTTTCGCGGAGCGCGTGTGCGGTGTGCGGTGGCGGCGCCGAGGAGTACACAGAAAGGCACGTCATGAGCGGTCACGCACGGATCGACACCCATCAGCACTACCTGCCGCAGTTCTACCGCGATCTGCTCGACAGTCACGGGATGGATGCCGGTGGATGGCCCACCCCCGACTGGAGTCTCGAGGCCGCCCTGGCCCTCATGGACGACCTTCAGATCGCTACCGGAGTCGTCTCGCTGAGCTCGCCGGGTGTGCGATTCGACGACGACGAGACGAGCCGCGCGGTGGCCCGGCGGGTGAACGAGTTCGGCGCCGAACTCGTGAAGGACCTGCCCGAGCGGTTCGGCCTGTTCGCCAGTCTGCCGCTGCCCGATGTCGACGGCGCGCTGGCCGAAATCGCCTACGCCTACGACGAATTGCACGCCGACGGCGTGGTGCTGCTCTCCAACGTCGACGGCATCTACCTCGGTGACCGGGCTTATGAACCGGTCTGGGAGGAGCTGAACCGCCGCTCCGCTGTGGTTGTCTCATCGTGGCAAAAGTTTGTGATGGTTTCATCATTTTCTCTTGACAAGGGATACCATCGGAACTGATGATTCAGTCATTAAATGTGTGGAGGTAGCTGTGACGAGCATCGACAAGGGTGTCGGGACCGAACGGACGGTCCGAGTCGGCGATCGCGAGATCTTCTTCGTGGAAGCGGGATCGGGCCCCGTGGTGGTTCTGCTGCACGGTGGTGGCCCCGGGGCCTCCGGGGTGTCGAACTATTCGCGCAATATCGAGGTGCTGGCGCAGCGGTTCCGGGTGATCGTGCCGGATATGCCCGGCTATGGCCGTTCCTCGAAGTGGGTGGACCGGTCGGATCCGTTCGGTGATCTGGCGGCGGCCGTCGGCGGGTTGCTGGATGAACTGGACATCCCGAAGGCGGACCTGATCGGCAACTCGTACGGCGGGGCGGCGGCCCTGCGCTTGGCCATGGACCGGCCGGAGAAGGTGGGCCGAATGGTCCTCATGGGTCCCGGCGGTGTCGGAACCACTCGCGCGTTGCCGACCGCGGGTTTGCAGCGGCTGCTCAACTACTACACCGGAGGCGGTCCGAGCCGGGAGAAGATCACCGAGTTCATTCGCGAGTATCTGGTGTTCGACGGCAGCGTCGTGCCCGAGGAGCTCATCGAGGCGCGCTATCAGGCCAGCCTCGATCCGGAGGTGGTGGCGAATCCGCCGTTGCGCCGCCCGTCGGGTCCGTTGGCGCTGCGGACGTTGTGGCGGATGGATTTCACTCGTGACTCGCGACTGCGAAAGGTCGCTCATCCGACGCTGGTCGTGTGGGGGACCGACGACAAGGTCAACCGGCCCGACGGTGGAAAGATGCTCCTCGACGCCATGCCCGACTGCGATCTGTATCTGGCGGCGAACACCGGTCACTGGGTGCAGTGGGAACGCGCGGAGCTGTTCAACGCCCTCGCCACCGCGTTTCTCGAGGCGCAGCGATGAGCGACTTTCTCCGCCCGAACACCGACCATTCGGTGTTCGGTGCGGTGCACCTGGGATACGTTGTCGTGCAATCGAATCGGCTGACCGATTGGCGGCGCTTCGGCGCCGACGCGATCGGGCTGCACGTCGATGATCTCGACAGCAATACCGTGCGCTTTCGCCTGGACGATCGCTCCTGCCGGTTCCTGATCCGGCGGGGCTCGGCCGAGGACGTCATCGCGCTGGGCTGGCAGGTCGACGATCACGAGACCTTCGACCGCATCGTCGCCCGCGTCACCGAGCGCGGGGTCCCGATCATCGAGGCCACGCCGGAGGAAGCGGCCCTGCGCGGCGTGGAGCGGTTGTGGCGCTTCGCCGGCCCGAAAGGCATCGCACAGGAGATCTTCACCACGCCGGTCACAACTGCGGAGCCGTTGCGGATGATCAGCTCCGGCTGGGTAACCGGGGAGGCCGGTCTCGGGCACGTAGCGATGATCTCCCGCGAACCGGAGGCGACGCGCGGCTACTACGAGACCGTCTTCGACTCCCGCTTGTCGGACTACATCGACGAGAACGTGTCCGGGCTGAAGATGAAGATCCGGTTCCTGCGGGTCAACGAGCGCCACCACTCGATCGCCATCGCCAATATTCGCGGTGTGAAGATCGATCCGATTCGAACATCGGTGCAGCACATCAACATTCAGTCCGCGACGCTGGACGACATGCTTGCCGCGTTCGAGCGCGTCACCGCACTCGGGTTCCGGATGCAATGGTCGGTCGGTCAGCACACCAACGACAGAGAGTTGTCGTTCTACTGCGTGACTCCCTCCGGTTTCGAGCTGGAGGTCGGCTGGAATCCGATCGTCGTCGGCCCGGAGCTCGAATCCACCTGGGAGCCGACCACCTATCAGGGCATCAGTATCTGGGGTCACACCACGGTGGGAGAGACCGTCCTGGACAAGTTCGCCCAATTCCGGCAGGCGCTGCAGTCGATCAGAAATCCGGAGATCACCGTTCCCGAGCTCGCAGAAGGGTTTTCACGATGAGCACCACCGACTACGACGTCGTGGTCGTCGGCCTGGGGCCGACCGGCCTGACCCTGGCCAATCTGCTGGGCCGGCGCGGCATCAGCGTGCTGGTGCTCGAACGCGAACCGGAATACTACGGCCTGGCCCGGGCGGTCTACACCGACGACGAATGTATGCGGATCTTCCAGACCGCCGGTACCGCAGACGAACTCGCCGCGGACATGAACACCGACTCCGCCGTGCAGTGGGTGCGCCGCGACGGACGTGTGCTGGTGCAGTTCAAACAGGTCGAACGGCCGCTCAGCTGGCCGGTGGTCAACTTCCTCTACCAGCCCTATCTGGAGAACAGCCTCGAACGCGCCCTCGACAAGTATCCGCATGTGACGGTGCGTAGGGGTCGTGAGGTTGTCGATTTCGACCAGGACGCCGACGGTGTCGGCGTCGAGCACGGCCAGTGTGGCGGCACCGGTTACGGTCAGCGAGAAGCGGAAAGCGATCCGAGCACCGCCGAGCGAGTGCGCGCGAAGTTCCTGGTCGGCTGCGACGGCGGACGCAGTGTCGTGCGCACGAAGCTGGGAATCGACATGACCGGCACGAGTTTCCCGGAGCGGTGGTTGGTCGTGGACCTCGAGGCGAAAGAAGGAGTGGACGCCTTCCGGCATCTGCCGTACTTCGACTTCGTGTGCGACCCTGAGTTGCCGATCGTGTCGTGTCCGCAGCCGGACGGGCATCACCGATTCGAGTTCATGCTCACCGAATCACAGACCAAAGAGCAGATGGAGGACCCGGAAACGGTCCGCCGGCATATCGCCCGTTTCGTGAGCCCGGACGAGGTGCAGGTGCTGCGCAAGCTCGTCTACACGTTCAATGCCGTGGTCGCCGATCGCTGGCGCGCCGGGCGCATCCTGCTCGCCGGCGATGCCGCGCACATGACGCCGCAGTTCGTCGGGCAGGGGATGGGTTCGGGCGTGCGCGATGCGGACAACCTGGCCTGGAAGCTCACCGCGATCCTGAAACACGGTGCAGGCCAGGACATTCTGAACAGTTACGAAACCGAACGCCGGCCACACGCCAAAGCGATGATCGACTTCTCGGTCTTCAACAAATCCCTGGTGTCGGTCGACAACACGCTGATTGCGGCCGCCCGCGACATCGTGGTGACGGCCTCGTTGCACACGCCCGGCCTCGGTGGTTGGATCCGTGCCGCCAAGATGAAACCCCGTCCACGGTTCCGCCGCAACGCGTACCTCGGCCTGCCTCGTGATCTGTTCGGATTGCGCGGCGTGGAGGGCACGCTGTCCCCGCAACCGGAGGTCCGCACCTACGACGGTCGCCACCGGCGTCTCGACGATGTACTCGGCCTCGGGTTTTCGGTGCTCGGCTACGGCGTCGACCCTCGGGCCGCGCTCGGTGCCGATGATGTGGCCGCGTTGCAGGCGCTGGGAACACGCTTCGTGACCGTGTATCCCTTCGGCGGGCGGCCCCAGGGTTCACCCGGCGACGGGCGCGCAACGGGTGACGACTACGCCGACGTGGAAGACCACACCGGCGCGTTGATCCGATGGTTCGCCAAGGCCGGCGTCGGTTCCGGAGGGATGGTGTTGCTGCGCCCGGACCGGTTCGTCTTCGGCACTGCTGCCTCCGGCGGAGCCGGCCCGTTGATCGCCGAGTTGCGCCGGCAACTGGAGGTGAGAAGGCACGGATCCGGCACGGCGGCAGGTCGGCCCGATCCGGCATTCTCGCGCGATCAAGACCTCGAACAGGCTCGATGACATACGCCGGAAATCGGGCCGCGGCTGCAGCGCTCGCCGCAGCCGAGCGGTTGTCGGCCGCGGCGAACACCGGAATACCGGTTCGCGCCGTCCGCGATCTGATCGGTTCCGACGATGTGACGCAAGCATATGCCGTACAGCGCAGAGGAATTCGTCGCCGTGTGAAATCGGGTGCGCGCATCGTAGGGCGCAAAATTGGGCTCACATCACCCATCGTCCAGCAGCAACTCGGTGTGAATCAGCCCGATTTCGGTGTGTTGTTCCATGATATGGACGTCGCCGAAACTCCTGTGGCGCAACGACCCAAGCTGCTGCAGCCCAAGGTGGAGGCCGAGCTGGCGTTCCTGCTCCGCGCGGATCTCGACGGCAACCGGCTCGACGCGACCACGGTGCGTGGTGCGGTGGACTACGCGGTGGCCGCGCTCGAAATCGTCGACAGCCGGATTGCCGACTGGGACATCAGTGTCGCCGACACGGTGGCCGACAACGCGTCGAGCGGATGGTTCGCGCTCGGCACCGATCGTCTGTCGCTCGGCGACTTCGAACCGCGCGATATCGCCATGAGTATGGCGATCGACGATGAGATCGTGTCGACCGGAACGGGTTCGGCGTGCCTGGGCGACCCACTGAACGCGCTGGCCTGGCTGGCACGGACCGCACGCGACTTCGGCGATCCACTCCGTGCCGGCGACCTGGTACTTTCCGGTGCGCTCGGACCGATGGCGCCGCTGCGCCCCGGGGCCCGAG
>NZ_CAWMPM010000054.1:0-3207 GCF_963869435.1 Nocardia violaceofusca NBRC 14427 | reverse complement strand
CAACCAGAAACCGTATTGTTTGGCGACGTCGTTGGCGATATCGGAGAAGGTCGCCGTCCCCTTGTCCGCCGCGACCACGAGATAGGTGTCGTCACCGTCGCGGCGCACCACCCGCGCCGGCGGAATCACCTCGCCACTGGCGTGATCGACATTGTCGGTCACATCCAGCAGACCGCTGATGAAGGTGCGATAGCACTCCACCCCTTCACTCTGCAACGCCTGGCGGTCGGTCGCCGGATCGCCACTGGGCGCAGGCGGACGCTTCACCACGAACCCGCCCTTCGCGCCCACGGGCACGATCACCGCGTTCTTCACCGCCTGCGCCTTCACCAGACCCAGAATCTCGGTCCGGAAATCCTCCAGGCGATCCGACCACCGCAGCCCACCGCGCGCCACCGGGCCGAAACGCAGGTGCACGCCCTCGACCCGCGGTGAATACACGAAGATCTCGAACTGCGGCCGCGGCCGCGGTAGCTCCGAAATCGCGTGTGGCTCAACCTTCATCGACAGATAGTCACGCGGCCGGCCATCGGCGTCGACCACGTAGTAGTTGGTGCGCAGCGTGGCGGTGACGACACCGAGAATGGCGCGCAGAATACGGTCGGCGTCCAGGCTCACGACCTCGTTGATCCGTTTCCGCACCGCGGCCCGCAACTCGTCCGCACGGTCCGAGGAGGCCGAATCCGGATCGAACATCGCCTCGAACAGTCCGACGAACAGCTGCGCGATATCCGGTGAGGCGAGCAGCACGCGAGCGATATTGGCCTGACTGTACGGAAAGTCCGCCTGCTGCAAGTACTTCGAATAGGCGCGCAGAATCGATACCGCCCGCCATTGCAGTCCGGCACTCAGCACCAACTCGTTGAGCGGATCGCTTTCCGCCCTGCCGTGCCAGAGGGCGTCGAACGCCTCGGTGAAGCGCTCGCGCAGCCCGCGTTCCTGTGCATGGAGGACATCGAGCCGGTCGGCGGTTTCCACCAATTCGGCATCCATGTTGCGGTCCAACGACATTCGCAGCAGGTCGGGACGCGCCTGCAAGCCGAAATCGTAGATCCACGCCATCCTGCCGTCGCCGAACTCGACCTCGTAGGGCCGTTCGTCGACCACCTCCACACCCAGGCTCTGCAGCAGCGGCAGCACCTGGCTCAGCGAGATACCGCCGCCGACGTACAGGGTGAATCGCCAGGACCCGGGTTCGGCACCCGGCCTGCGATACAGATGCTGATCGATGGCCTCGCCGCCGAGGCGCTCCAGCCGAACGATGTCGGCCAGCGCCCGGGAGGGCTCGAAATCCTCCTTGTACCCGTCCGGTAGCGCGGCCGCATAGCGTTGCACGACAGCGGGATCCAGCACCGTCGACCGGGCCACCTCGTCGCGCAGGTGATCGTCCCAGGTGCGGCTGGCCTCGGCGAGCAGATTCTGAATCCGCAACCGATTGGTTTCGGACGTATCCACCTGTGTCCCCGGTTCGGGGAGATGCACGGTGAAATACACACTGGCGAGCTCGTTTTCGGACACCCGCGCCGAATAGTCGATCGATTCACCGCCCAGTTCGCGCACCAGGATGTCCTGGATCTCGAGTCGGACCCGGGTGGTGTAGCGGTCGCGCGGCAGATACACCATGGCGGCCACGAAGCGACCGTAGGAGTCCTGGCGGAGGAACAACCGCACCTGTCGCCGAATCCCCACACTGAGCACGGCGCTGGCGGTGCGGCGCATCGTGTCGATATCGGAGGAGAACAGTTCGGTGCGGGGGAAGGACTGGATCACCTCGAGCATCGCCTGGCCCGAGAACGATTCCAGATCGAATCCGCACTGTTCGATCACGGTGCGGACCCGCCGCGCGATCACCGGGATGTCGAGGACGTTCTCGTGCAGGGCGGCGACGGTGAACACGCCGATGAACAGATGTTCACCGACGACCGTGCCCGAGGCGTCGGACTCCGCGACGCCGACGAAATACGGGTAGACCGAGCGGTGCACGGTCGCCGGCACCAGCCCCTGGGTGAGCATCAGCAGCGGGCGCCGGCCGCCGTTGCCCGGAACCTGGAAGTCGGTACCGACGTTGGGTCGCAGTACACCGAGGCAACTGTCCGGCACGACAACGGATTTCGTCTCCGCTCCGGCCGCGGGGCGACGCTGGAAGCGTGCATAGCCGAGGAGGGTGAAATGCCCGTCGGCCAGCCACTCCAGCAGATGCGCACAGTCGATCAGATCGACGACCGGGTATGGCGAGGTCCCCGCGTCCGCCGTACGGATCAACTCGTGGGCGAGGCGATCCTGCACCGCGCGCATCGCCTCGGTATCGCCGATGACCTGTCGCACGTCGGTGAGCACATCGGGTACCTCGGACTCGATACGTTCGAGCACGTCCCGGCTCGTGGACGGGTGCAACTGCACGTGAATCCAGGATTCCCGCAAGCCGGTGACGCCGTTGCCGTCAACCTCGTGCGGTGCCGCGGAGTGCAACCGCCCCTCGTCGTCGCGCATCACCTCGAAGATCGGGTGGATCACTTCGCTCACGGTGACGCCGATGCGGGTCAGGGCGGACGCCACCGACTCGACGAGCAGACGCATATCGTCGGTGACCAGTTGCACCGCCGCCCCGATGCCACTGCCGTCGTCCGGGTGGTAGACCCGCACGCGCGCCGCGCCAGCGGGACGTTGCAGGCCCAGTTCGAGATGCCTTCGGAAGACCAGCGCCGAACTTCCGGTGATCGCACAGTCCACATCGCCGGCATCCACGTGACGGAAGTACGCCGACTCGAGCGTCGCGAGTTCTCCTCGCAGCGGCTCCGGCAGACTCTCCGCCCACGCGTTACTGGACAATTCGGACGAGACCGTCATTTTTTTCGCCAACTCCCTCGGATTCGGTTCCGCAACAAAGTGACGCCGGAGTCGAGAGTAGCTGGGCAGCCGAGGCGCCGGGGTGGATTCCTTCTAAACCCTCGGCGACGCTCAGCTACCTCGAACGGGCCGGTTGGTACGCCCGTGTTCGCAGCCTACGCCGAGACCGGGATAGGCCGCGATGACGTTGCGCCCCAGAATGATTGACGCACGCCCGGGTGGTCGGCCGACTGCGCGAGCCGGAAGATCAGTCGCGAGTCAGCTTACGGTGAGTAACGCGATGCGGACGAGCCGCCTCCGGGCCCAGGCGCTCGACCTTGTTGGCCTCGTAGGCCTCGAAGTTGCCCTCGAACCAGAACC
>NZ_CAWMPM010000053.1:0-31620 GCF_963869435.1 Nocardia violaceofusca NBRC 14427 | reverse complement strand
GTCGCCTTCCCACGCCAGGATGTGGGTGCAGGTGCGGTCGAGGAACCACCGGTCGTGGGAGATGACCACGGCGCAGCCGGGGAAGTTCTCCAGCGCGTTCTCCAGCGAGCCGAGGGTTTCCACATCGAGGTCGTTGGTGGGCTCGTCGAGCAGGATCAGGTTGCCGCCCTGCTTGAGGGTCAGCGCCAGGTTCAAGCGGTTGCGCTCACCACCGGACAGCACACCGGCCGGCTTCTGCTGGTCGGGGCCCTTGAAACCGAAGGCGGAAACGTATGCGCGCGACGGCATTTCCTGATTGCCGACCTCGATGTAATCGAGTCCGTCGGACACCACCTGCCAGACCGTCTTCTTCGGATCGATACCCGCGCGATTCTGGTCGACGTAGCTCAGCTTCACGGTGTCGCCGACCTTGACCTCGCCGCTGTCGGGCTGCTCGAGTCCGACGATGGTCTTGAACAACGTCGACTTACCGACACCGTTCGGGCCGATCACGCCGACGATGCCGTTGCGCGGCAGGGTGAAGGACAGATCCTTGATCAGCTGCCGGTCGCCGAAGCCCTTGTCCAGATGCTCGACCTCGACGACCACGTTGCCCAGGCGCGGACCGTGCGGAATCTGGATCTCCTCGAAGTCCAGCTTGCGCATCTTTTCCGCTTCGGCGGCCATCTCCTCGTAGCGACCGAGACGGGCCTTGTTCTTGGCCTGGCGGGCCTTGGCGCCCGAACGCACCCAGGCCAGCTCCTCCTTGAGCCGCTTCTGCAGCTTCTGGTCCTTCTTGCCCTGCACCTCGAGCCGTTCGGCCTTCTTCTCCAGATAGGTGGAGTAGTTGCCCTCGTAGGGGTAGGCCCGGCCGCGGTCGAGCTCGAGAATCCAGCCGGCGACGTTGTCCAGGAAGTACCGGTCGTGCGTGACGGCGAGAACCGCGCCCTGGTACTGGGCCAGATGCTGTTCGAGCCAGTTGACGCTCTCGGCGTCGAGGTGGTTGGTGGGCTCGTCGAGCAGCAGCAGGTCCGGCTTGCTCAGCAACAGCTTGCACAGCGCCACCCGGCGGCGCTCACCACCGGAGAGGTTGCCGACCGGCTCGTCCGGCGGCGGGCAGCGCAGCGCGTCCATGGCCTGCTCGAGCTGGGAGTCGATATCCCACGCGTCGGCGTGGTCCAGGTCCTCCTGCAGCTTGCCCATTTCCTCCATGAGCTCGTCGGAGTAGTCGGTGGCCATGAGTTCGGCGATCTCGTTGAAGCGGTCCAGCTTCACCTTGATCTCGCCGAGGCCCTCCTCCACGTTGCCGCGGACGGTCTTCTCCTCGTTCAGCGGCGGCTCCTGCTGCAGGATGCCGACCGTCGCTCCGGGCGCCAGGAACGCGTCACCGTTGTTGGGCTGGTCCAGTCCGGCCATGATCTTCAGCACGCTCGATTTACCGGCGCCGTTCGGACCGACGACGCCGATTTTGGCGCCCGGAAGGAAGTTCAAGGTCACATCGTCGAGGACGACCTTGTCGCCATGCGCCTTGCGAACTTTCTTCATCTGGTAAATGAACTCAGCCATGTAGGAAAGCCTATCGGTGTCGGAACCAGTGGGTCGAAACGGAGGACCGCGCGAGCGGAGCAGAGGTAACGGTAGTCATCCGGCGTCGGCGGCCGCCGCGGAGACCGGATCGACGGTAGTCGATCCCGCGCCCGCCGCGGGGCCGGACTCGCCCGGCGGCGCCTCGGGCACCGCGTCGTCCCCTCCGGGGACAACGTGTAGGTCCGGGCCGGAGTTCCGCGTGCCGCCCCGCCGCATCACCGGAGCCGTGCAACGGCCCAGGTCGGGACCCAGCGCGGCGGCTCGCATCTCGAGATCGTGGCGTTGCACACCCTCCCTGGTCCGGTACTCGTTGGTGCGCAGCTGGCCGTAGGCGATGACCGGATCGCCGCGACGGATGGAGGCGTCCACCCCCTCCACCAGGCGCCGCCAGCAGGTCACCGTCAGGAACAAGGTGCCGCCGTCCACCCAGCCGCCGGTCTCGCGATCGAAGCGGCGGGCATTGCTGGCCATCCGGAAGCTGAGCACCTGCTCCCCACCGGGCAGACTCCGCCGTACCGGATGTGTGACGACGGTGCCGATGACGGCGGTATTCGCCTCGTACATGGTTGTCCCCCTTCATGTTTCGACTGTCCCCGTCCGTGGCGCCCTCGGCTGCCGTGACTCGTTCAGCGTCGCCGATTTCGCCGTTCGCCACCAGTGCCGAATGCGGATCTGTGGACAACTCACGCAGGTGTGAACAGACGCCGTTTCCGAAATTCGCGTCGCTAGAGGTTGCTCACGTCCGTATTGGCGCCGCACAGCACGATCACCGGCCGCTCGCCGGGTTCCGGGACATAGGCCCCGCTCTGCACGGCGGCCAGCGCCACCGCGCCCGCCGGCTCCACGACCAGACGGAATTCGCGCCACAGATATTCACGCGCCATCGCGATCGCATCGTCGCCCACCAGGACCGAGCCGACGCCATAGCGGATCGCGGTGTCGAGTGCGATGTCACCGATCCTGGTGGCACCCAGCGCATCCGCCGCGATGCTGTCGACCGGCACATCGACCGGGCGCCCCGCCGACAGCGCCGCGTACAGCGTCGGCGCGCCCTTGGGTTCGACGCCGATCACCCGCGACCGTGGACCGAGTGCGATGGCGATACCGGCCATCAATCCCCCGCCGCCTACCGCCATCAGCACCGGCGGCCGCCCGCGCACCTGGCGTTCGATCTCGAGTCCGACCACGCCGGCCCCGGCGACCACCGCGGGCAGATCGTAGGCGTGCAGTTGCAGCGCGTTGCGCTCCGCGGTCACCGCGTCGGCGTGGCGTTTGGATTCGGCGTAGTTCGTTCCGTGCCACAGCACTTCCGCGCCGTATCCCCACATCGCCGCGACCTTGGTGTGCGGTGCGGTTTCCGGGACGACGACGGTGCAGGGGCGCCCGCGCAGCGCACAGGCCAGCGCCGCGGCGATACCGGCGTTGCCACCCGAGGCGATCACCACCGGGCGGCCGTCGTCCGCCGACTGCAGCAACGCGTTCAGGCTGCCACGCACCTTGAACGTGCCGCCGTGTTGCAGATGTTCGAGCTTCAGAGTGACCTTGACCGGCCCCTCGGGACCGGCCACCTCGGTGTGGAACACGGGCGTGACCCGCACGTCGTTACCCAGTCGCTCGCGGGCGGCCCGGATATCGGCGCGAAAAAGGCGCGGAATCCGCGCGGGCGCCTCGGTCACGGTTTCACCTCGCGGTCGCGTTTCGCCAGTTCGGCGAACATGGCGTTGTGCGCGGCGAGGGCGGCGTCGTGATCGCGCTCGGCGGCCCGGTCGAAGCGTTTGGCGGTGCGGTTGTCGCTGCGCGACCACTGCACCAGCAGGGCTAGCATCACCAGGACCAGTGGAATCTCGCCGCTGGCCCAGGCCAGGCCGCCGCCGGTGCGCTGATCGCCGAGCAGATCGGTGTTCCAGCTCAATCCGAGTCCGCGATAGAACCACTCGCCCATCACCGTGGTCATGCTCATCAGGGCGACGCCGAAGAACGCGTGGAACGGAAGCGATCCGAACACCATGCCGACCTTCGTGAGCGGCTGCACCTGACGCGGTTTGGGGTCGATACCGAGAACGACCCAGTAGAACAGGTAGCCCGAGATCAGGAAGTGCAGATTCATCGCCAGGTGGGCGCCGTGCTCGCCGACCACCGCATCGAAGATGCCGCCCAGGTACAGCGCGTAGAAGCCGAGGATGAACAGCGCCGCAGCGACGGCCGGCTGCGTCAGGAAACGAGAGACCGGATTGTGCACCGCTGCCAGCACCCATTCCCGCGGTCCGGGCGGTGCGTCGCGACCGGCGGCGGGCAGGGCGCGCAGGGCCAGCAGCACCGGGCCGCCCAGTGCGAACAGCACCGGCGCCAGCATCGACAGCAGCATGTGCTGGGCCATGTGCACGCTGAACATGGCCGGGGCGTAGCGGCCCACACCGGAACTGGTGGCGATCAGCAGGACCGCACATCCGCACAGCCACGCCACGGTCCGGCCGATCGGCCAGGCGTCGCCGCGTGCGCGCAGTCGCCGCACACCCACCAGATACAGCACCGCCAGCACAATGGCGAGCGTGCCGAACATGATGTCGAACCGCCAGTCGAACAGGATGCGGGTGGCGGTCGGCGGCCCGGCGAGGTTGTACCCGAGTTCGACCTCCGCGGGCGAGGGCACCCGTTTCAGATCCGGCGGCGGAGTGCGGCCCAGCCCGACGGCCAGGCCGATCGTGGCCGCGAAGATCAGCACCTCGACGCCGGCGTAACTGATCAGGGCCGAGCGGTCGCGGGGATTGTCGGCCAGCGCCGGAAGGGCGCGGCGACGCTGCAGGAATCCGGCGACACCGAGCAGGCAGAGTGCGACCGTCTTCGCGATCACCAGCCGGCCGTAGGTGGTGGTGACCATTTCGTCCCACGGCACCCGCACCCAGGCATTGAGCACGCCCGAGACCGCGACGACCGCGAATGCACAGGTCGCCACCGAGGAGAAGCGCCGCGCGGCGAGGCCGGTGTATTTTCCGCCGCGCATGGCGTACGCGAGTACCGCGAACAGGCCGCCGACCCACACCGCCATGCCGACCAGATGCAGAATCAGGCTGTTCGTCGCGACGTCGTGGGCGCCACCCGACGACGAATGTCCGGTCAGCGCAACCGGAATCAGACACAGCAGCGACCAGGCGAACAACACGGGCGTCCAGCCCCAGCGCAACGCCAGCCGGCAGCCGATGGCGAGCAGAATCGCCATGATCGCCGTGGCGCGCCAGGATCCCGCGACGTCGACCTTGCCGATGGCATGCCAGACCTGATCGGGTCGTAAAACCGAGCGCACGGGCTGGCCGGTGGTGTCCGAGAGCGTCAACGGCACCAGCAGCGCCGAGGTCACCGCCCAGGCCAGCGCCGCGATCCCAGCGCGACGAAGGGCCCGGTAACCGCCGACATCCAGCAGGCCGTCGCGCTGCGGCGGACACAGGAACGCCGCGAAGAGCAGCGATCCGACCGCGATCGCGGCCGAGAAATCGGCCAGCGCCCGCACCGCGGGCAGGCCGTAGGTGGTCAGTGGTCCGGGGTCGGGAATGCCGAGCAGCGTCAGCGCCTGCGCTGCGGACAGACTGACCACGATCGGCGCGACCAGGGCCGTCAGACCGACAGCGACCACCGCGAGGACCGGGAACGCCGTCGCCTCCGGCCGCACGGCCTGGGGGTCGGAATCGGCGGGCGGGTCCTGCGGTGACGACATACTATTCAGCGTAGTTGGCGGCCCACCTCACAGCCTTCCGGCCCCGAATCGGCCCGCTCGCTGTGACGAGGCCGACAGTCGCACACGGCGTTGTCGACGACCAGCACGGATCTGGACGCTCGCTATAATCAACTCGCTGGACACGCTGCCTCAAACCGGGCATGGTGTTTGGTGCTGCCATGCCTCCGTAGCTCAGTTGGATAGAGCAAGGGCCTTCTAATCCCTAGGTCGCAGGTTCGATTCCTGCCGGGGGCGCTGTGTCGGTCCGACCTGCGCACATTTCGGGTTGGGCTGTGGTTACCCAATCGGTTCAACGCTCAAACACACAGAAATTTCGTGTCCGATTCGGCACACGGGCCGCACCGAGCAGCTCGCCGCTCGGGGCCGTCGACACCCGATTCCGATCCCCGCCATCGCCTGCGACTACCTGCGAGCTTGCGTTAGCCAGTTGGTCGACCGCTAGGGCATTTCGGCCAAATATCGGCCGCTCAGTTCTGCTTTCCGAGCGGATGCCAGCTGATAGCCTTCCCTCTAGTTGTCGCCAAGCGTTCCATTCGTGGAAGGGGATGGCGTGCACGATCCCGATCCACCGTTCCGGCCGATCCGCCGGAGCGACGGATATCTCCCGCTGGAGGACTACGGTCTGATCGGAGACGGTACGACGGCCGCGCTGGTCGGGATGGACGGTTCGATCCCGTGGCTGTGCCTGCCGCGCTTCGATGCCCAACCGCTGTTCTGCGGGTTGCTCGACCATGCTCGCGGTGGCCATTTCACCGTCGCGCCGACCGATCCGCTGGAAGGCCGCCAGCGCTATCAGCTGGATACCGGCGTGCTGGAGACCGAATTGCGC
The DNA here is from genome assembly GCF_963869435.1 of Nocardia violaceofusca NBRC 14427. NCBI lineage: Bacteria > Bacillati > Actinomycetota > Actinomycetes > Mycobacteriales > Nocardiaceae > Nocardia > Nocardia violaceofusca. Next base: position 25,495 of record NZ_CAWMPM010000053.1, on the reverse strand, counting down.
AGCGCCACCGGTGTTCTCCGAGTGACCGATGCCATGGTGGTACGGCCCGGCTCGGACCTCGGCGACGACGCGCCCGCCGATCGCTCGGAACTGGTTCGCTCCGCGATCGTCGTGAGCGGGCACGTGCGGGTGTCGGTGGAGATCGCCCCACAGGGCGGTGCGCAGTTGCGGCCGGTGCTCAGCGGCCTGGAGATCCGGGTCGCCTCACAGCCGAACCTGCGGCTGCATCTGCGCGCCGACCGGCCGCTGGACGGCGTGCACACCACCGTCGACCTGGCGCAGGGCGAGCGGCTGGAGCTGGTGCTGTCCTGGGGACGCTTCCACCGCCACCATCGCTTCGACGCGGCGGCGATGCTGCGCCACACGGCCGACGCATGGCGCTCCTGGATGCGGACGTGCACCTATGACGGTCCCGAACAGGCACTGGTCCGGCGCTCCGCGATCACCCTCAAACTCTGCGATCACTGGGTGAGCGGATCCGTCGTCGCGGCGCCCACGTCGTCGCTGCCGGCTCCGATCGGCGGTGTCCGCAACTGGGACTACCGCTACGTGTGGATCCGCGACGCGTCGTATGCCGTCTACGCCCTGCGCCGCATCGGTTTCCGGAACGAGGCCGACGCCTTCCTGGGCTGGGTGCTCGACGCGTTCGAGCGCAGCGGCCAGCCGCGCATCATGTACGACATCGACGGTGATCCGGTTCCCGACGAATTGGTGGACACCGGCCTGGAAGGCTACCGCGCGAGCAGCCCGGTGCGCTGGGGCAACGGCGCCACCGATCAGCGCCAGCACGACGTCTACGGCGAAATCCTCGACTGCGCCGACCAATGGCTACGCACGGGCGGTGAGCTGCAGCCGGTGCTGTGGTCGAACCTGTCCGATCTGGCCGAGGCGGCGGGGCGATCCTGGCAGGAGCCGGATCAGGGAATCTGGGAAGTACGCAGCGCGGGGCGGGTTTTCACCTATTCCGCGGCGCTGTGCCAGGTGGCACTGCAGCGCGCCGCGTCGATCGGGGAACGATTCGACCTGCCCGGTCCCATCGCGATGTGGCGCAGCACCGCGAACGAGATCCGCGAGGCGATCCTGAAGAACTCGTGGGACGAGCGGGCCCGGACACTGAGCGCCCATCTCGACGGGGGCGGCGAACTGGATGCGAGCCTGCTGGCGCTGCCGCTGCGCCGCGTCGTTCCCGCCGATCACCCACGCATGACCGCGACGACCGCGGCGGTGGCGGACCGGCTGGGTGCCGGCGGCGGCCTGCTGTATCGATACCTGCACGAGGAATCACCGGACGGCCTGCCCGGCGACGAGGGCGCGTTCGTGCTGTGCAGTTTCTGGCTGGTCGACAACCTCACCGCCCAGGGCCGGCTCGAGGACGCCGAGCGGCTCTACGGTTCCCTGTGCGCCCGCGCGAGCACCGTGGGCCTGCTCGCCGAGCAGATCGACCCGTCGACCGGCGCGTTCATCGGCAATTTCCCGCAGGCGTTCAGTCATATCGGCATCATTTCCAGTGGGGTGAAGCTCGCGCGAGCGAAGGCGGGTGCCTGATCACGCGTCTGGTCGTCCGACGTCCCCCTCGAACGCCTGCGGCCCACCACATCCGTGATGTGGTGGGCCGGGGTGTGTCGTGATGGGTGGTCAGGCCGCGCTGCCGCTGGCCCCCAGCGCAGCCAACATGTCCACGAGCACAGTCAGAAAGTCCATTCGGGTTCGTACCTTTCGATTCAGCGGAGGGTGACAGCATGCATGTCGAATGTTGCCGCAAGGTTATGCGCCGGTGAAGTCGAATCGGCCCCGGCAAGAACCGAATATTCGAAACGGGAGATTGTTATTCTTCCGGGATGAGCGATGATCTCGGGGCGGCGGGCCTGCGATTCGAGCGCGACGGCGTGATCGGCTGGTGCGTGATCGACCGGCCCGCGGCGCGCAACGCGCTGACGCCGGCGATGTATTTCGGCATCAAACGCGCTGTCCACCTGGTCAATTCGGATCCCGGCCTGGCGGCATTGATCATCACGGGCACCGATGACGTGTTCGCGCCGGGCGGCGACCTGGGCGGGCGCGCCGAGCCCGGTGACGCCTTGCCGCCGGAGCTGTCGGGCCAGGATGTGCTGCCCTTCCTCGCCATTCGGGACAGCCGCGCCCCGGTGGTGTCGGCGGTGAACGGCATCTGCCAGGCGGGCGGTCTGCTCATCGCGATGATGTCCGATATCGCGGTCGCCAGTGAGCGGGCGGTGTTCCGGGTGCCGGAGCTGTTGCGTGGCATTCCCGACGCCACCTACGCCGCGGTGCTGCCCGCCCACGTCGGCGTGGCGGTGGCTCGCGATCTGCTGTTGTCGGCGCGGCGGTTCGACGCCGCCGAGGCGCGGCGACTCGGCGTCATCAGCCGGGTGGTGGCACACGAACGGCTGCGCGCGGAGGCCGTCGCGGCCGTCACCGAGATCCTGCAGACCGCACCGCAGGCCCGCGCCCAGGTCAAGCGCATGCTGAACGAGCGTTACGGCAGTATCGACTACCAGACCATGTTCCTGGCCCTGGAAACCTCGCCGGAACCGCGGGAGGGAATGCGCGCCTTCATGGAAAAGCGCGCGCCGCAATGGATTCCCGAGGGGCTACCCGCTTCCGGGGAACGCCGTCGTCAGGGCAGCATGCCGTAGGCGCGGGTGGGACGCAGGCGCGCGATCACGCGGCGGTCGGCGACCATCGCGCGGCGGTAGTCCGCCCAGTCCGGATGCTCGCCGCTGAGCGCACGGTAGTAGGCGATCAACTCCTCCACCGTGGCGTCGTCGGTGCTCGCGGCCACCGGGGTCAGTTCGACATCGGCCTCCAGGACGGCATAGGCCCAGAAATCGTCGCGCGTGACGTGCAGGGCCGCCCACGGATCCCGGCGCAGATTGGCGTACTTGGCCCGGTCCGCGGTGATGGAGATCCGGACGATGCCGTCGGGCGCGACCCAGTGCGTGACGTTGGACAGCTGCGGGCGGCCGTTGCGGCGCACGGTGGTCAGGACGGACCGCGAGGTCGTACGGGCGAAGTCGAGCGCGGTGTCGAGTTCCATACGGGCTGCAACCCGGGGCGGTCAGGCACTGTTCCCGAACGGCCGCAGTTCATTCCGAGGGCGGAGCGGCCCGCGGCGCCGAGTCGGGCAGATGAACCAGCACCAGCCCGATCCCGGCGATCAGGAAGTTCTGCAACGCCGCCGACGAGGCGTTGACCTCCTTGTTCGCCCACATCCGGAACCACTCCCCGCCGACGGTCAAAAATGCCCCCGCGAACAACAGCACCGCCATCGTCCAGCCGATGCTGGACAACTTCGCCGCGGTGCCCGGCCGCGCCGGCACCCGGCGCGGCCGCCCGCTCAGCTCCCGCAGCCAGCAGGCCGCGGCGACCAGCAGCACGAGGGCGATCGAGAATTCCCAGATCACCACGAGGATGTAGACGACGAGCGCGATGTTGCCGTTGGTGATCGCACGCCAATCGGTGCCCGGATTGTGGATCGTGGCCCGCATCGACAGCACGGCGACCACACCCCGGCGATTGGTGACGGTATCGGTGCAGTTGGTGATCGCGACGAACAGATAGTAAAAGCCGGTGATCGTCGCCAGCGCCGCCACCGCCGTCCGCCGGCTACCGAGCACGTCGAGAATTCCCGCACCGCCGATTCGCATGCTGCTCACCTAAACGGTTCGGCGAAACCGCGTCAACCGCACCGGCTTCCCATCGACGACCATGTGCGAACGGGCTTTTCGCGAGATGCGCAGACTCGCAGCATCTCCTCCGAGACCGCCCGGCGCAACGGAATGCCACGATCCGCACCTGTCGATCCCCCACCGGCGGCGTCCCAGCTGTCACCATGGTCTCCGGGACCCCGCCGTCCCCACCGTGTCGAATCAGAGGAGCGTGATCGCATGCCCGCCGAAACCCCGGCGACCGAATCCGTGGATGCCGTCGTCATCGGCATGGGGCCCGGCGGGGAGGCCGTGGCGACCGAATTGGCGCGGGCCGGGCTCGCGGTCGTCGGCGTCGAAGGCCGGTTGCTGGGCGGCGAATGCCCCTACTACGCCTGCGTGCCGACCAAGATGATGGTGCGCGCCGCCGAGACCCTGGCCGAGGCGCGCCGGGTCGGCAAACTCGCGGGAAGTACCCAGGTGCAGGCGGATTGGGCGCCGGTGGCGAAGCGGATCCGTGACCAGGCGACCGACGACTGGGACGACAAGGTCGCCGTCGAACGGTTCGAATCCGCCGGCGGCACCTTCGTGCGCGGCTGGGGGCGCATCACCGAGCCGGGCCAGGTCCGCGTCGATACCGCCGACGGACCGCGCGAGTTCCGCGCCCTGCGCGCGATCGTGCTCAACCCCGGCACCGCCCCGTCCGTTCCGCCGATCGAGGGCTTGGCCGACACCCCGTACTGGACCAACCGCGAGGCCGTGACCACCACCGAGGCGCCCGAATCCCTGATCGTGCTCGGCGGCGGACCGGTCGGCGCGGAATTCGCGCAGATCTTCTCCCGATTCGGAGCCGAGGTGACGATGGTCGTACGCAGCCGGCTGCTCCCGCGCGCCGAGCCCGAGGCCGCCGAAACACTGGCGAAAACCTTTGCCGAAGAGGGTATTTCGGTCCGAACCGGCGTCGAGGCCACCCGAATCGACCACGACGGCAGCTATTTCACCGTCCGGCTGAGCAACGGCGATCCGATCCGCGCCCAGCGCCTGCTGGTCGCCGCCGGCCGCTACACCGACCTGTCCGCGCTGGGGGTCGGCGCGATCGGCCTGGACGAGCAGGCGCACGGCATCCGGGTCGACGACCGGCTGCGCGCCGCCGAGGGAGTCTGGGCGATCGGGGACGTCACCGGGCACGGCGCCTTCACCCACATGTCGATGTATCAGGCGCGCATCGCCGCCGCCGATATCCTCGGCTCCCCCGGCGAACCCGCGCAGTATCACGCGGTTCCCAATGTCACCTTCACCGAACCGGAGGTGGGCGCGGTCGGGATGACGGAGTCGCAGGCCCGCGAGGCCGGGCTGAGCGTCTGGACCGGCCGGGCCGAGGTTCCGGATTCGACCCGAGGCTGGATCCACGGGCCGGGCAATGCCGGATTCATCAAGCTGGTCGCCGACGCCGATCGCGGCATTCTGGTCGGCGCCACCTCGGTCGGCCCGGTCGGCGGCGAGGTGCTGAGCGCCCTGGCCGTCGCGGTACACGCCCGGGTTCCGGTCACCACGCTGCGGGAGATGATCTACGCCTACCCCACCTTCCACCGCGCGATCGAGGCCGCCCTCGCCGATCTCGGCTAGCCGGCCCATCTCGCCGAACCGGCCGCGAGGGCACGAATTCGGCCGCATAATCGGCCCATGGCCGATGCCGACGACGTCCGGCGGATTGCGCTGGGACTCCCCGAGTCCACCGAAGCGCCGCATTTCGACATGCCGTCGTTCCGCGTCCGCAAGGCGATCTTCGCGACGCTGCCCGACCCCGCCCACGCGCACGTAATGGCGAGTGAAGCCGATATCCGGGAGGCGGTCGCGGAATATCCGGACTGCTGCGCGGAGAAGTGGTGGGGCAAGCGGCTGTCGGCGGTCCGCGTCGAGCTCGGCGCCGCCGACACCGGCCTACTGAGCGAGTTGCTCACCGACGCCTGGCGACACAAGGCGCCGCGCACTCTCGTGCGCGCCTTCGACGCGGCTTCCGAATAGCCCGCATCGTCGCCGAGCCGCTACCACTGGAGGAAATATGCTGTCGCTGCAAGAGATTTCGGATCGGATCGAGATCGAGGATCTGATGGTCCGATACTCCCATGCCGTGGACACCCAGCAGTGGGATCTGCTCGACGACGTCTTCACCGCGGACGCGCACATCGACTATTCGGCCATGGGCGGCGCCAGCGGTGGGCTATCCGAGATCAAGAAGTTCCTCGCCACGGTGATGCCGAACTTCCCCGCCTTCCAGCATCTGATCAGCAACTCCTCGATCACCGTCGATGGGGACAGCGCCACCGGCCGCACCATGTGCCACAATCCGATGCTCCTCGGCGGGGCGGAGGGTCAGCAGAACCTCATGCTGTGCGGGCTGTGGTACCTGGACACCTTCACCCGCGTCGACGGCGCGTGGCGGATCGCGCGGCGGGTCGAGGAGAAGAGCTACATGTTCCTGGCCGCCACCCCCGGCTCCCAGTAAGCACTCCTCTAGAACCTGTTACAGTTCGCGCGTGCGGCTCGACACTTCTCCATCGTTCCGGCGCTGTTCGCCGAATCACCGCTGTGCAGCGATTTCCCACCGGGCGGACGCGTGATCGCCGATTTCACCGAGCACTGGCTGCTCTACTGCTCTATTCCGGTGATCGCCGCGTTCATCGGCTGGACCACCAAACTCGTCGCCGTCGAAATGCTCTGCCGCCCCTTGGAATTCCGCGGCATCCCGCCCTGGTTCGGCTGGCAGGGCGTGATCCCCAAGGCCGCGCCGCGGATGGCGACGATCGCGGTGGATCTGATGTTCTCGCGGCTGATCGATCCGCAGGAGATCCTCGGCCGCATCGATGTCGCCGAGCTCACCACCACCCTGCGCGAACCACTCGACGACGCCGTCGCGCACACCGTCGACGAGCTGATGATGCGCTACGAACCGCGGCTGTGGGTGACCATGCCGCAGTTCGCCCGCGAGGCGATGATCCGCCGCGTCCAGCGCGACGTCCCCGACCTCATCGACGAGATCGTCACCGACCTGCGGACCAATCTCGACCAGATCATGGATCTGCGCTCCATCGCCATCGACACCCTGGTCAACGACAAGGCGCTGCTGGTGGAGATGGTGCGCCGGGTGGGCCATCACGAGCTGCGCTTCATCGTGCGCTCCGGCCTGTTGTTCGGCACACTGCTGGGCTTCGTGCAGATGGTCACCTGGGCCTTCACCCACTCCTCCTGGCTGATGCCGCTGTTCGGCGGATTCACCGGCCTGGTCACCGACTGGCTGGCGCTGCAGATGATCTTCCGGCCGGTGCGGCCGTGGCGGATCTTCGGCCGAGTCTTCTGGCAGGGCTTGTTCCACAAGCGCCGCGAACAGGTCTGTATCGACTACGGCGATCTGATCGCCACCGAAATCCTCACCCCGGCCAAGATGCTCGAGGCGGTCCTCAACGGGGAGCGTTCGGACCGGCTGGCATCGATCCTGGCGCGGCGGATGGACGAATTCATCGATACCCAGTCCGCGCCCGCGCGACCGCTGGTGATGCTGGTCGCCGGCGACTCCATCACCCGGGTCAAACGCGAGATCGTCCCCGAGATGCTGGCCTATATCCGCAGTGCCGCAGCCGGATTCGAAGACCACGCGATGCGCACGCTGGATCTGCGCAACCTGGTGATCGAGAAGACCCGCCAGCTCACCGACGACGAATACGAAGGGTTGCTGCGCCCGGCGTTCAAACAGGACGAGTGGAAACTGGTCGCCATCGGCGGTGTGCTCGGCTTCCTGGTGGGTGAATTGCAGGTCCACCTCCTGCTCAGCTGACGCCCTATCCGCAGGTCGCTGACCTGCGGATTCGCGGTTGCGCGCCGCGATCGGCTATTGTTTTTCTCGCACCGCCGCGAGGCGGGATGCGGATGTAGCGCAGTTGGTAGCGCATCACCTTGCCAAGGTGAGGGTCGCGGGTTCGAATCCCGTCATCCGCTCCACGAAAGCACCGGATCGCCACGAAATATCGGCCCGGTAGCGTCGATCTTTCCCACTCGGGCGCATTCGACGTCCGCTTCTCCGAGCGCTCACCCTTCCTCGTTCGGCACGGGCTCTCGCACGTTCGGATCCGAGGGGCTCCCAGCAGCGGGCAGTCGGCGCAAGCCCATCGGCCGCATCGCTTCGTAAACTCCAGTGCGCGTTCCGCATTCGACTGCGCCGACCCCCCGGCCGTCGTCTCGGCGGCACCGCGCTGTTGTTCGTAGCACCCTCTCAGGAAGGACGCATGTCCACCACTACCGAATCCGCGCTGGACGATCTGTATGTGGCCATCGAGAAATCCGCACGGCTGGCGAACGTCCCCTGTACCCGAGACGCGGTATGGCCGGTCCTGACCGCATTCGGCACGATGCTCACCCAATCGGTGATCTCTTTCCGAGTCGTCACCGAGGCCCGTCGTGCGGGAGACCTCGACTATCGCTTCCTCACGCTGCCGAGAGACATCGACCCCTACGACATCGCGCGCTCGAACGGACTGATCCCGCAGACCGATCATCCGATCGGATCCCTGCTGGACCAGGTCCGGAAACAATGCCCCGTCGACAGCTACGGCATCGACATCGGCGTCGCCGGCGGCTTCAAGAAGATCTGGCCGTTCTTCCCCGCGGACGACGTCCGGAACGTGGCGGACCTCGCCGCACTCCCGTCCATGCCGGCCGGCCTCGCCGACCACGCCCGCATGTTCGCCGCGCACGGCTTGGCGGACAAGGTCGGCCTGCTCGGCATCGACTATCACGACAAGACGATGAACGTGTACTTCCCCGGACTGCCCGCCGAGCATTTCGCACCCGAGGCCGTCGCCGCACTCCATCGGGACGCCGGATTTCCGGAACCGAGCGCGCAGTTCCTCGCCGTCACCGCGAAGGCATTCGACATCTACGCCACGTTCGGCTGGGAATCCTCCCGGATCGAGAGACTGTGCTTCCCGGTGATCACACCGGATCCGGCCACGCTCCCGATTCCGATCGAGCCGCGCTTCCAGGAACTCGCCGACAAGGCCCCGTTCGCCACGAACGATCGCCGATTCACCTTTGCCGCCACCTCGTCGCCCGCCGGAGAATCCTACAAATTCAGCTGGTTCTACCAGTGGCAGCCCAGAATCCTGGACAAGATGAAGACATCCGATTCGGAGCCGTCCGTTTCATAGCCGTCCGTTTCATACCGTCCGTTTCATACCGTCCGAGGCGCACCCGAAGGTGCGGGACCGGGCCCCGCAGCGGAAACCCGGTCCCGCGGCCGGCTGCCGGGTGTGGGTCGGCAGCCGACGGTCCGATCCCCCTAGCCGCGCCTGCCGCAGACGATATCGACAGCGCGCGCCAGTATTTCGAGCCCGTGATCCAACTCGGAATCCGAAATCGTCAGCGGCGGAAGCAGTTTCACAACCTCGTCACAGGCGCCCGAGGTCTCCACGAGCAGCCCCTCCTCGAAGGCGACCCGGCTCACCTTGCCCGCCTCCGAGGCGTCGTCGAAGACCAGGCCGTGCACCAAACCCCGGCCGCGCGTGGACAATCCGCCCACCGCATCCGCCACCCGCGCCAGCGCCGCACGTACCCGCTCGCCGCGGGCCAGTGTGGCGAGCTCGAGCCGGTCGTCGCACCAGTACTCCTCCAGCGCCACCCGCGCGGTGACGAAGGCCGGGTTGTTGCCGCGGAAGGTGCCGTTGTGCTCACCCGGCGCCCACTGGTCCAGTTCGCGTTTCATCAACACCAGCGCCATCGGCAGGCCGTAGCCGCCGATGGACTTCGAGAGCGTGACGATATCCGGGGTGATACCCGCCGTCTCGAAGGAGAAGAACGGCCCCGTCCGCCCGCAACCCATCTGCACATCGTCGATGATCAGCAGAATTCCACGCGCCGCGACCATTTCCGCGAGCCTGCGCAACCATTCGGCGCGGGCGATGTTCACCCCGCCCTCGCCCTGCACCGTTTCCACGATCACCGCCGCCGGCTTGTCCACCCCGGAGGAGGTGTCGTCGAGCATCCGCTCGATCCACGCCAGCTCGTCCGCACCGCCCAGGTAGCCGTCGTAGGGCATCGGATGGACGTGTGGCAGCGGCACGCCGGCCCCCGCCCGTTTGGCGGCGTTACCGGTCACGGCCAGCGCGCCCAGCGTCATGCCGTGAAAGGCGTTGGTGAAGTTCACCACCGTGCTGCGCCCGGTGATCTTGCGGGCCAGCTTCAGCGCCGCCTCCACCGCGTTCGCCCCGGTCGGGCCCGGAAATTGGATCTTGTAGTCGAGTCCGCGCGGCACGAGGATCAGGTCGCGCAGCGCCTCGAGCAGGTCACGCTTGGCTACCGTCGACATGTCCAGGCCGTGGGTGAGCCCGTCGCGGGACAGATAGTCCAGCAGGGCCGCCTTCAGGATCGGGTTGTTGTGCCCGTAGTTGAGCGTGCCGGCTCCGGCGAAGAAATCGAGATAGTCGCGGCCCTGCTCGTCGCGGAGCCAGGCGCCGCGGGCGGTGTCGAAGACCGTCGGCCAGACCCGGCAGTATCCGCGCACATCCGATTCCAGCGTTTCGAAAACGGTGGTCATAGGCGGTCCTCAGGGGCGGGAGCCACCGCGGCGACCCCAGTGTGAAACATGACTGTTTCTAACACTGTGATGGAGGTCGCGGCAAGGTTTTGCGCAAAGCGATCCGGCCATCGGGTGCGACGACCATACCGACCGCTCGGACTGCCCTGCTCCGGTTCTTCGAAATTCGCTCGCCGAGCGGGCGACCACGTCGTATTCTGGATAACTTGTGCGCGCACTCTCGGGGGTTTATTCACATCTGTTCGGCGCCGGATTCAGGCGCCAATGGAATTACCGGTCGGCCGTCTTCGCGGGCTTGGCCGCCAATGTCGTCTTCGGCCTCATCCGCGCCGCGGTGATGATCGCGGCGGCGCGCTCCACGCCGGGCTTCGGCGGCTACACCGGTGCGTCGATCGGCGCCTACGTGTGGCTGTCGCAGGCCATGCTGGGCGCCCTGCGAGTGATGGGGCCGCCGCACGATATCGCCGAGCGGGTGCGCACCGGCGATGTGGCGGTCGATCTGCAACGCCCCATCGATATCCAATTCTTCTATCTGGCAACCGATCTCGGTGGATCGTCGTGCACGCTGGCGCTACGCGGCCTGCCGTCGGTCGCCACCGGTCTGATCACGGCGCAGCTCGTGTTGCCCGGCACCTTCGCGCCGTATCTGCTCGGTGCCGTCAGTGTCGTTGCGGCCGTGACACTTTCGCTGTTGCTGTTGTTCTCGGTGAGCCTGCTGGGTTTCTGGCTGATCGAGACGCGCGGAATCCGGATGCTCTATCAGATCCTGTCCACGTTCTTCGCCGGCCTCTACGTACCCATCCATCTGTTTCCGGCACCGCTGGCCACCGCCGCGCGGCTGACCCCGTTTCCCTGGCTGCTGCAGGGTCCGGTCGACGTGTTGTCCGGCCGGGCAACGGGTTCGGCGGCGTGGTCGGTCATCGGCATGCAGGTGTTGTGGATCGCCATCGCGATCGGCATCGGCCGGACGCTGATCGCGGCGGGCCGGCGCAAACTGGAGGTGCAGGGTGGCTGAGCTCGCACCGTACGGCAGCAGGCTCACACCCTATGTGGCCGTCCTGCGTTCGCGGATGCGCTCACAGCGCGCCTATCCGCTCTCCTTCGCCACCGACCTGTTCTCCTCCCTGCTGATCGGCGTGGTCGAATTCGCGGAGATGTGGCTGATCTACCACAACGTCACGGCGTTGGGCGGCCTGAACTCGACCCAGATGCTGCTGCTGTTCGGTCTGTCCAACCTCAGTTTCGCGCTCGCGCAGATCGCCGTCGGCCACACCGACACCCTCGCGACCTACATTCGGATGGGCACCCTCGACGCCTTCCACCTGCGACCCCAGCCCCTGCTGCTCCAGCTGATCACCAGCGATGTATCGCTGCGGCGGCTGTCGCGGGCCACCGTCGCGGCGGTGGTCCTGACCGCCGGCCTGATCGGCAACGACATCGATTGGAGCCCAACGCATATCGTGCTGGCGGTGAGCAGCACACTGAGCGGGATCGCCATTTTCGCCGGCCTGTTCGTCTGCGCCGCGGGCCTGCAATTCCACCTGGTGGACGGTTCGGAACTCACCAACAGCTTCACCTACGGCGGATCCTTCGCCGCCCAGCAGCCGAGTTCGGTGTTCTCCGGCCCGCTGCGGGCGCTGTTCGGGTTCGCGATACCGGTCTCGTTCGTCGCCTATCTGCCCACGATCGCTCTCCTCGGCCTTCCCGGACCGGCGTGGCTGCCCGCCGCGCTGGCCTGGTTCGGACCGCTTGCGGCGCTGTGGGTTTGGATAATGGCGTTGGCGCTCTGGCGCATCGGGGTACGCCACTATCAGGGAGGGGGCGGATGAACACCGTCGAAGTATCGGAACTGACCAGGCAATTCGTGCTCCGGCGCAGCCGCCGGGGCCGCCGCGGGCACGTGCGCGAAGTGCTCACCGCCGTGGATTCGATGAGCTTTCGCATCGAAACCGGTTCGGCGGTCGGCTATATCGGCGCCAACGGGGCCGGAAAATCCACCACGATCAAAATGCTCACCGGCATCCTCGTGCCGACCTCCGGCACCGTGCGCACCTGCGGGCTCGACCCGGTGCGCCGGCGGCGCGAACTGGCCGGGCGGATCGGCGTGGTGTTCGGCCAGCGGTCACAGCTGTGGTGGGATCTGCCGCTGCGCGAATCGTTCACCATTCTGGCCGCCATCCATCGCCTGGAACCGGACGCGGCGCGCCGCCGCACGGACGAACTCGTCGAACAGCTCGAAATGGGACACACCCTCGACACCCCGGTGCGTCAGCTCTCCCTCGGACAGCGAATGCGCGCCGAAATCGCCGCGGCGCTCCTGCATCGTCCGGAGCTGCTGATTCTCGACGAGCCGACCATCGGCCTCGACGTGCTTTCCAAACAGCGGCTACGGGAATTCCTGCGCCGGGAACGGGCGGAAAGCGGCACCACGCTGCTGCTCACCACCCACGACATGGGCGATATCGAGCGCCTCTGCGAACGGGTACTGGTGGTAGACCACGGCCGACTCGCCTACGACGGCACGCTGCCGGGCCTGGCGCGCACCGTCGGCGCGCGCCGCGTCCTGGTGGTGGATCTGGCCCGGCCCAGTGACGATCTCACCGGCCTCGCGGGGGCGACACTGCTGGCCGCCGAGGCCGACGGCATGCGGCAGCGGCTGGCCTTCGATCCCGAGATCACCACCGCCGCACAGCTTCTCGCCGCCATCTCGAATCGGGTCGAGGTGCGCGACCTGTCCATCGAGGAACCCGATATCGAGGATGTGGTGCGCCGCATCTACTCCGCCGGAGACGGCACCGCCCCGGCGCCCGCGGGCGCCGGGGCAGTGGCCCGGGGCACGATCCCCGGGGGCGGGCCGGAATCAGCCGCCGAACGACCCGGTGAACAGGGTGTTCAGGACACCGCTGAGGGCGGCGCTGCCGGTGTCGAGGATGCCGCTCAGCGCGGCGCTACCGGTGTCGATGATGACCGGAATCATGCTTCTACCTCTCTGTAGGGGGCACAGGCCGTCGACCCCCGTGTCGGGCGATCGACCAGAACCTACCCTGCTGCCCGGAACTTAATCGCCGCTGGCCGGTAGCTGAGAGTGACGTAAGAGCCGCTGTGTGGAGTGTCTCCGTAACGAAAACCTGTGTGCTGCCGATGGGAAAACGTCACTGCCGCTTGTCGTCTGGGCGATTGCTGTCCGCCGAGTACAAGCTGATCTCACCGCCCTCGCCCAGAAATGCGTTGACCAGCATGATCCGCTCGGCCTGCATGGCATCGGCGTCCGGTGCGGCGGTGGTGATCGAAATCTGCGGGATGGCAGCCCAGTTCACGACATAGCGCTCCGGCGGACCGGCCGCGCCGGAGACGTGCGCCAGACGGAAGACCGAGACCGTGCGGCGCTCCATCAGATTTCGCACCACCTCGGCGATTCGCTCGGGATCTTCCAGAGCGAACAGAAAGCCGAAGGTCAGCTCCGGCGAAGAGATATAGGCGGGCACAAATCCTCAGGCTAGCCATCGGCAACCGGTCGCGCAGGCGCCGCGCCGCCGATGGTGGATCTTCGCGATCATGTGATCCCGGCGTGATGCGTATAACGATTGTCCGGCACCTTGGGTGTTCGGCGCGTCAACCGTTGCATGCCAAGTCAGGACACGCTTTCCTGAATATGTCCCCGCATTCGGACACGTCTATCGCATCGTCGCGGATATCCCGGTTCGTACACCCGTGAGCAGTGCGACCGAACAGCCGGCGTCCGATTCCGCGGGACTACGCCGGAGCCGAGGGGAGCCCCTCCCCGAAAACCTCCTCGGCCCTGGCGTAACCAGATTCCGACCGCTGAGACGAGGGTGGGAGACGATGGCGAGCGCTTACGCCGGTGACAACGACGCGACCGGCGCACTTCCGTCGGTATCTGCGCTGCTGCGCGCATTCCGGTCCACGACACCACCGCCCGGCGACCACCCGGTGCTCGAGGCGGCCCGGGACCTGGTCCGCTGCCACGAATTGCGCCGGCACGCCTCCCGGGAGGCGCAGGCGCCGAAGGCCTCGACCGCCCGCGTCGCCGGCGCCAGCCGATTGGTCGACCACATCGATCGCGACCGCACCCGGCTGATCGAATGTATCGATGTCTGGGTGGCCGACAACGTCGCGCACCGCGAGGGCGCCTCGCTGCACACCGAGACTCTCGGGGCGGTCATCGACCGGATGGCCGGGAAATGGGTCGCCGCCCATCATGCGCTCGGACTGCCCGCCTCGAACTATCCGGCGGACGAGCTCCCCGCCTCCACCCCGGACGGCGAGACACACCTGCACTGGGTGCGCCTCGCCGAACTGGCCGACGGCTACAAGGACCTGATCACCGATATCGCCGAGCACCGGCGCCGACTGCCGGTGTTCTGATCCCGCTCAGCGTTTCGGATCGACGATTTCCACATCGGCGTCGATGAAGGGCTGGGCCGCATGCACGTTCGGCTCCGGCTCGGGCTCGTCGACCAGCACGTCGGGATGGTCGCGCCCGGTGTTCACGTCGGCCGCCGCCTCCCGATCACGGTGTGCCGCAGCCGCGGCCTCCCGCATCTCGATGGCATCGGTGATCCAGTCACCGATTTCGCGCGTCACTTCCGAGACCGTGCCGGTAATGATCGTTGCGATATTGCCGACGTGTCGTGCCCCGGAGGATGTCAGCTCCTGGATCAGATCCTTGTTGCTCTCGAATTTTCCGATCATCTACCCGCCCACCTCGCTCGGCTCGACCTGCCGCTCTCGCATCACGATAACACCAGGCTGCGAGCCTTTCCCGACGATGGCCGGGGGAAGGGCGAGCTTGCAGATCTTGAGCCAGACCGAGCCGACCTGCTTGCTGAACCGGCCGGTGTTGTAGGGCAGGCCGTACTTCTCGCACAGCGCGCGGACCTCGGGCGCGATCTCCGGATACCGGTTGGCCGGCAGATCCGGGAACAGGTGG
Organism: Nocardia violaceofusca NBRC 14427; assembly: GCF_963869435.1. Taxonomy (NCBI): domain Bacteria; kingdom Bacillati; phylum Actinomycetota; class Actinomycetes; order Mycobacteriales; family Nocardiaceae; genus Nocardia; species Nocardia violaceofusca. Next base: position 10,293 of record NZ_CAWMPM010000053.1, on the reverse strand, counting down.
TGTTCGATCTGGTGGGACAGGTTGCCCGACAGGATGTGGAACAGTTTGCTGCCGCTGATGTTGGCCGAGCCGAGCATCTGCCGCACGTACCACTCGCCGCGCGTCTCGTTCTCGGTCTCCTCTTCGGTGAACGTCTGTACGCCCGATGGGAAGTGTCCGCAGAAGATGATCGAGTACGCCCAGACGTTGCGCACCAGGTTGGCGGTCACGTTGCCGGCCAGGGTGGAGACGAACAGCGGGCCGCTCAGCAGCGGGAAGACGACGTAGTCCTTGAGCACCTGCCGGCCGGCCTTGCGGATCTGCCCCTTGGCCAGGCGCTTGATATCCGCCCACTTGCGGTTGCCCTTGACGATGTTGTCGGCCTCGAGGTCGTGCAGCATCACGCCCCATTCGAACAACAGCATCAGCGCCAGCGCGTACACCGGGTTGCCCAGATAGTACGGATTCCACTGCTGGCCCTCGTCGATGCGCAGCACGCCGTAGCCGATGTCGCGGTCACGGCCGTGGATGTTGGTGTAGGTGTGGTGCATGTAGTTGTGCGAATGCTTCCACTGATCGGCCGGGCACACCGTATCCCATTCGAACACACGGGAATTCAGGCCGGGTTCACGCATCCAGTCCCACTGGCCGTGCATGACGTTGTGGCCGATCTCCATATTGTCCAGAATCTTGGACAGACTCAGCGCCGCCACCCCGGCCAGCCAGAACGGCGGCAGGAAGCCCAGATACATGAGGCCGCGCCCGGCGACCTCGAAACCGCGCTGCGCCTTGATGATCGAATAGATGTATTCGCGATCGCGCTCCCCCAGATCGGCGGTGATGCGGTCGCGCAGTGCGTCCAGCTCCCGGCCGATCTCGGCGACCTGTTCCGGCGACAGGACCAGCGGCCCGTTCTCGGTCTCGGTGAGTATGGTCATAGCTGTTCTCCCCTTTCAGATTTCGGTGCGGCTCAGATTTCGATGTCGACATCGCCGACCGCGGCGCTGACGCACAGCTGGATCGGCTGGTCCGGGTCACTGTCCAGTTCGCCACTGCGCAGGTTGCGGGTGCAGCCGGACCGCTTGACCGCCGTGCAGGAGAAGCAGATGCCCATCCGGCACCCGAACTCCGGCGTCAAACCCGCCGACTCGGCCTGCTCGAGCAGGCTCGCACCGGTGTTCTCCGACTGCGTGCCGCTCACCGAGAAGGTGGTGACGCCCTCGACATCGGCGGTGTCGGCCGGCGCGGCGGTGAGGACGAATTCCTCACTGTGCAGGCGGTCGTCGAGATCCTCGGCCTGGTAGATGCGACGCACGGACTCCATCAGCCGCGGCGGGCCACAGACGTAGGTCTGCGCCGTCGCGAAGAACGGCGCGATGCGCGCCAGTTCGTCGTAGTCGAGGAACTTCGCGCCGGGCACGACCGCACAGCTCCACGGCGCGCCGTCCAGCCGCTCCGACCGGGCCAGTTCGGGATAACCCAGCACGACGTCGACGTTGTCGTGGCGCCGGGCGATATCCGCGAGCAGCTCCCGATGCGGCACCTCCTCGGGCGAGCGGGCGTAGTGCAGGAACACCACGTCGCCGCGATACCCCTCGGCTACGAGCGTGGACAGCATCGACAGCACCGGCGTGATACCGCTGCCCCCGCTGATCAGCACCACCTTGTCCGGTCGCTGCTCCGGCAGCCGGAACACCCCGGAGGCGGGCGCGAGGTCCACGACCATCCCCCGCTTCGCGTGCCGGTGCAGATACTGCGACACCAGCCCCTCCGGATGCGCCTTCACGGTCAGGGTGAGGGTGCGGCGCGGTCCGGCCTCGGCATCGATCGGCGAGTAGCAGCGGGTGTGCTTCACTCCGTCGATCAGCACGCCGACCTGCACGAACTGACCGGCCTCGTGCCCGGCCCACTGCCGGGTCGGACGGAGTGTGAGAGTCACCGAACCGGGCACCGACCGATCCACGCCGACGATCTCGGCCCGCATATCGCGCAGCGTCAGTGTCGGTCGCACCAACTCCAGATACCGGTCGAGCGGGTGCGGCGAGGTCAGTGTCTGGACCAGATCGAGCAGTCCCACCATGCGGTTCTCCCCAGCCTTCGTCGTTTGATCGCGTGCACCTTTTTCGGTGCACATCTGTACACTGAACTAGTGTGCCTGGCGGTACCGCAATAGTTCAACCTGCATCTGGTGTGACCGATGCAACATCTCCCCGAATGGACCAATCGTGAACGGATGTATGCTCAGCGAGATGAGCGAGCAGGCCGAAACCCGAGTCGAGCGCAAGGAGCGCACGCGGCGAGCGCTGCTGGACGGCACGCTGACCCTGGCTGCCGAGCGCGGATTCGCGGCGCTGAGCCTGCGTGAGATCGCCCGCTCGGCCGGGATCGTGCCCACCGCCTTCTATCGCCACTTCGATTCCCTCGACGAATTGGGAACCGCCCTGGTCGACGAGGGAGTGCGACAGTTGCGCCTGGCGTTGCGGCACCTGCGCCGCACGCCGGACGCGCGCCTGGCCGAAACGGTGCGATTCGTCTTCGCCCAGATCGCCGGCCGCGAGGACCTCTACGGCTTCCTGATCCGCGAACGCCACGGCGGCGCACCGGCACTACGCACCGCGATCGCGTCCGAAATGCAATTGATCACAAGGGAATTGGTGGTCGACATGTCGCGAATCCCCGCGCTGGACGCCTGGCCGACCGATGATCTGGAACTGGCCGCCGACCTGATCGTCTCCACCGTCGCCGACCACATCGCCGACTTCGTCGCCGCCCCGCTCCGCGACCGCCCCCTCGTCGCCGACCGCACCGTCGGCCAGGTCCGCATGATCGCCCTCGGCATGGCCGCCTGGAAACCACACACCGTCTGAACGCCCCTCATACAGAAGGACGCCCCGCGGGCCTCGCGGCCGTGCGAGGCGCCCTTCCCGTATCCGAGATAGTGCAGAGCACCGCGGGTGATGATACAGAAAACGGCACGTGCTCACAGGGTTCTCGCAGTTCCGGCTCCCCTGGCCGGGAATATGCACCACGTTGCATAGTACAGCGGGTATCGGTTAACCTCACCGCATGGCCCTCGAACACGCGCTGCTGGTATCGCTGAGCGAGCGAGCCGGTTCGGGGTACGAACTGGCGCGCCGATTCGACAAATCGATCGGATTCTTCTGGAGCGCAACGCATCAGCAGATCTACCGGGTACTCAAGCGCATGGAGGAACGCGGCTGGGTCACCGGCGAGGCGATCGCCCAGGACGGGCGTCCGGACAAGAAGGTCTACACCGTCAGCGATGCCGGACACGCCGAACTGGCGCGCTGGATCGCGGAGCCGACCGACGATATCGGCCCGCTGCGCAGCGAATTGGGCGTCAAGATCCGCGCCGCCGCACACGGCGATCTGGAAGCGCTGCGCGCCGAGGTCGAACGCCATCGCGACCAGCACGCCCAGCGGCTGGAGTTGTACCGCCTCATCGAGAAGAAGGATTTCCCCGCCCCGGACCGGCTCACCGGCACCGCTCTCTACCAGTATCTGGTGCTGCGGGGCGGGATCCGGGTCGAGGTCGGCTTCGTCGAATGGTGCGACGAGGTGCTGGCCGGGCTGCGGGGTGTGCTGCGTTCGTCGTCACCCGATCCGGAAGCCTCAGCCCCGCAACCGGATTCCGTTTCCGAAAGGTGATCCCATGACCGCGAATTCCGATTCGCCGCATTCGTACCCCCGCCTGTTCGAGCCGCTCGATCTGGGCCACACCACGCTGCGCAACCGCGTGGTCATGGGTTCGATGCACACCGGGCTGGAAGATCGCGCCTGGGATACCAACCGTCTCGCCGCCTATTTCGCCGAGCGCGCCCGCGGCGGCGTCGGCCTGATCATCACCGGCGGCTACGCACCCAACCGCGAGGGCTGGCTGCTGCCGCTGGGCGCCAAACTCACCAACAAGACCGAGGCCTACCGCCACCGCGCGATCACGAGGGCGGTACACGCCGAGGGCGGCAGGATCGCCCTGCAGATTCTGCACGCCGGGCGCTATGCCTATGTGCCGTTCAGTGTTTCGGCCTCCTCGATCAAGGCGCCGATCAACCCGTTCCGCCCCCGCAAACTCTCCGGCAAGGGAGTCGAGCGCACCATCGAGGACTACGTGCGCTGTGCGCGGCTGGCGAAGTTCGCCGGATACGACGGTGTCGAGATCATGGGCGGCGAGGGCTATCTGATCAACCAGTTCCTCGCGCCGCGCACCAACAAGCGCACCGATCGCTGGGGCGGGTCGGCGGAGAATCGGCGGCGTTTCCCGCTGGAGATCGTGCGCCGGATCCGGGCCGCGGTCGGCACGGACTTCGTCATCGTCTTCCGGCTGTCGATGGCCGAATTCGTCGAGCACGGTCAGACCGAGCCCGAAATCCTCGCCCTGGCAACCGAATTGGAAGCCGCGGGCGTCAGCATCATCAACACAGACATCGGCTGGCACGAGGCCCGGGTGCCGACGATCGTCACCTCGGTGCCGCGCGCCGCCTTCGTCGAGTTCACCGCGAAAATCACCGCGCGCGTGAACATTCCGGTCTGCGCCTCGAACCGGATCAACATGCCCGAGACCGCCGAGGAGATCCTCACCCGGGGCGACGCCGATCTGGTGTCGCTGGCCCGGCCGCTGCTGGCCGACCCGGAGTGGGCCGCCAAGGCGCAGGCCGCCCGCGACGACGAGATCAACACCTGCATCGCCTGCAACCAGGCCTGCCTGGACCACGCCTTCGTTCACAAAACCGTGTCCTGCCTGCTGAATCCGCGGGCCGGCCACGAAACCGAACTGCGGCTGCTGCCCACCCGCCGGATGCAGCGCATCGCGGTCGTGGGCGCGGGACCGGCGGGCCTGTCGGCGGCGGTGAACCTGGCCGAGCGCGGCCACAAGGTGGATCTGTTCGAGGCCGACGACAAGATCGGCGGCCAGTTCGATATCGCGCGGCGGATTCCGGGCAAGGAAGAATTCAACGAGACGATCCGGTATTTCACCCGCAAACTGGAACTCGCCGGGGTGCGAGTATTCCTGAACCGCCGGGTGAGCGCCGGCGAACTGATCGAAGGCCGCTACGACCACGTGGTGGTCGCCACCGGCGTGCGCCCGCGTATTCCGAACATTCCGGGTATCGATCATCCGAAGGTGCTCACCTACGCCGAACTGGTGCGCGAGGAGAAGCCGGTGGGCAAGAAGGTCGCGGTGATCGGCGCGGGCGGAATCGGTTACGACGTCAGCGAATTCCTCACCGTCGAAGGACATCCGGCGCTGAAGCTCGACGAGTGGAAGCAGGAGTGGGGCGTCACCGCCGACGATCCGGAGGCGCCGGGCCAGCTGACCGCCGCGCGTCCCTCGCCCGCTCCCCGCGATGTCGTCCTGCTGCAACGGAAGTCGACGCCGTTCGGCAAGAGCCTGGGTAAGACCACCGGCTGGGTGCATCGCGCGGCGGTCAAGGCGAAGGGGGTGGAGCAGATCGGCGGCGTCAACTACGAACGGATCGACGATCGCGGACTGCACATCAGCTTCGGCGACAAGCGCGACCGGCCCACCGTCATCGACTGCGACACCGTGATCCTGTGTGCCGGACAGGAATCGGTGCGCGATCTGGTCGAGCCGCTCCAGCAGGCGGGGGTGCGCATCCATCTGATCGGCGGCGCCGACGTGGCCGCCGAACTCGATGCCAAGCGTGCCATCGATCAGGGCACCCGGCTGGCGGCGGCGCTGTAATGGCGATCCTCACCCGGCTCGGGCTGCCGGGCGACGAAAAGGCCTGGGCCGCATTGGGTTTCGCGGTCACGGACGCGATGACGCGAATCGGGCGGATCTCCTGCACGCTCGGAGTCGGCACCGGGTGGGGTTTCGAGGGCATCGAGGCCGACGCGGCGACACTGGGTGTGCCGGAACTGCTGCACGACGTGGAGGCCGAGTCGGCCCATCCCAACGGGGTGACGTTCGTCGATCACGTCGTCTACTGGGTGCCGGATCTCGACGATTCCGTCGCCGCACTGAACGCCGTACTGGGAATCGGCCCGCGACGGCGCTTCCACCCACGCGGCCCGGAAGGCCCGGAAATGGCCTTCTACCGGGTCGGCGAGGCGTTCCTGGAGGTCGTTTCCGCCCCCACGAAGCGGCCCGCGCTGGTCGGTGTCGCCTTCGGCACTCCGGATCTGGATGCCACGGTGGCCGCGGTCCGTGCGGCCGGTGGCCCGGTCGGGGATCCGAAGCCGGCGGTGCAGGGCGGACGAATCGCCGGCGTGTGGCACGGGCATATCGACTGGGGTGTCGCCTTCCTCGAGCCCAAGCCCCGCGGTGAGGCGAAGTCCGGCTAGGCTCGGCGACCGTGAGCTTGCCTGCACCCACCGCCGACAACCGTGCCGTCGTCACCGGAGCATCCTCCGGAATCGGAACCGCTCTGGCCGAGGAGCTCGCCAGACGCGGCTATTCGGTCATCCTGGTCGCCCGGCGCGGCGATCTGCTCGCCGAGCTGGCGCAACGGCTGACCGACAGCTACGGGGTGACCGCCGAGGTTCGCGCGGTGGACCTGTCCGATCGCGAACAGCGCGCGCCGCTGGTGGCCGAATTGGCCGGTCGTGAGATCGCCATCCTGTGCAACAACGCCGGTGTCGCCACCTTCGGCGCCGTCGCCGACCTGGACGCCGACGTCGAACGTTCGGTGATGGAACTGAACGCGGTCGCGGTCCACGATCTGACCCTGGCGGTGCTGCCCGGCATGCTCGCCCGCGGCGGCGGCATCCTGATCACCGGTTCGGCGGCCGGGAACATGGCCATCCCCAACAACGCCACCTATGCCGCGACGAAGGCCTTCACCAACACCTTCTCCGAATCGCTGCGCGGCGAACTGACCGGCAGCGGCGTGCACGTCACACTGCTGGCGCCGGGCCCGGTACGCACCGACAACCCCGATCAGGACGAGGTCGGCAGCAAGATTCCGGATTTCATCTGGGTGTCGGCCGCCTACACCGCGAAAATCTCCATCGACGCCCTGGCGCGTAACAAGATGCGCGTCGTTCCCGGCCTGATCAGCAAGGGTATGAGCGTCGCCGGCCAGTACGCGCCGCGGGCGCTCACCGCGCCGATCGTCGGCTCGTTCTACAAGAAGCTGGCGGGCTGATCAGCAGGGTGTCAGGGCGGCGTCAAGATCGCGGCGCCGCTGGTCAAGACGGCGTATCGAGACGGTTCCGGCGCCTGTCACCGGCGTAGTCCTGAAGGTGACCCCCGCAGTCGAGGAGAAAGCGGGGCACCACAGGAGACGCGCCGTGACGTTGCTCGAGATCTTCCCGTCCCTCCGTTCGGGGATGGCGTCCCCGCGACTGGACACCACCGTGTGGCCGTGCCGGACGCACTATGACGAACTGGGCCGCATCACCGTCGACGGGGTCGCCCTCGACGATGTCGCCGATCGCTACGGCACACCGACCTATGTGATCGGTGAGACCGAGATCCACACCCGCTGCCGGTCGTACCGCGCACACTTCCCGGATGCCGAAATCGTCTACGCCGCAAAGGCTCTGCTGACCCGCACGATCGCCGGGCTGGTCGCCGACGAGGGCCTCGGCATCGACGTGTGCTCGGCCGGCGAACTGGCGATCGCCCTGTCGGCCGGGGTGGATCCGCGGCGAATCATCCTGCACGGCAGTGAGAAACCTTTCGCCGAATTGGAATACGCGGTCGGCGCCGATGTGGGGCGGATCGTGATCGACTCGCTCACCGAGGTGAGTCTGCTGGGCACGGTCGTCACACGGCCGCAGCAAGTACTGCTCCGCCTCACCCCCGATATCGACGTGCACGGCCATCCCGCCGTGCGCACGGGGGTCAGCGATCAGAAATTCGGCTTCGCCCTGCACGACGAGACCACCGAGGAGGCGATCCGGACGATCATCGACCATCCCCTGCTGGATCTGCGCGGCTTCCACTGCCACCTCGGCTCACAGATCCACGACCCCGACCATTACGGGGAAGCGGTGCGACGGCTCGTCGCGCGAATGGCCGAGGTCCGGCACGATTACGGCGTGTTGCTGACCCAGCTCGATCTGGGCGGCGGCCATGCGGTGGCCTACCGCGCCGGCGACGCGGAACTGAATCTGTCCGAACTGGCCGACATCATCGACGACGCCCTGGACGCGGCGTGCGCGCGAAATCGCTTCCCCCGTCCGGTGATCGCGATGGAACCGGGTCGCGGCATCGTCGCCCGCGCCGGCGTGACGATCTATCGGGTGACGGCGATCAAGCACGTTCCGGGCGGCCGGACGTTCGTGATCGTGGACGGCGGAATGAACGACAATCCGCGGGTCGCGCTCTACGGGGCTCGCTACGACGCGGTGGTGGCGGGCCGGCACCCCACCGGGCCGACCGTCACCGCCACCGTGGCCGGACGCTACTGCGAGGCCGGTGACATCGTCGCCACCGATATCCGCTTACCCGCCGATCTGCGTGTCGGTGAGCTGCTGGCCGTGCCGTGCACCGGCGCCTACCACCACAGCCTGGCCTCGGCCTACAACGGTGTGGGGCGCCCGCCGATCGTCGCGGTCCGTGACGGCCGGATGCGGGAGCTGGTGCGACGCGAGACCGCGGAGGATCTGCTGCTCCGCGATCGGGGCTGAGCGGCAACGAGTCTCGGCGCGGAGTGGTGGAGTACCGTCCGGCGTCCGGGGCTGCTCAGCGTTTGCGGGTACCGAAGAGGCTGCGGCTGATCTCGCGACCCGCGGCCGAGGCCGCAGAACGCAGGAAACTCTTCACCGCCGGATTGCTCATGATCCGTTCCGCCGCCGAGATGTCCGGCTCCGGCGCCCGCCCGCCGGAGCCCTGCGGCACCGAATGCGGTTCCGGTTCGGCCGCAACGACTTTCGCGGTCAGCATCTCGTAGGCGGATTCCCGGTCGACGGTGCGGCCGTACTTCTCGAACAGCGGGCTCGACTGGGCGCGCGAGCGGATGCCGTCGTCGCCGATGGTGTTCATCAGCGACCGCGGCGGCCGCAACCGGGTCCACGCCACCGGCGTCGGCGCACCCTGTTCGGACAGCACCGTGACGATCGCCTCACCGATACCCAATGCGGTGAGGGCGTTTTCGAGATCATAGGCGGCCGTCTTCGGATAGGTGCGCACCGTTTTCGACAGCGCCTTCTGATCGTCCGGGGTGAACGCGCGCAGTGCGTGCTGGATCCGCGCACCCAATTGCGACAGCACCGCATTCGGCACGTCGGTGGGCAATTGCGTGCAGAAGAACACGCCGACGCCCTTGGAGCGGATCAGTTTCACCGTCTGCTCGACCTGCTCCAGGAACGCCTTGGACGCGTCGGCGAACAGCAGATGCGCCTCGTCGAAGATGAACACCAGCTTGGGTTTGTCGACATCGCCCACTTCGGGCAGCGTCTGGAACAGGTCGGCCAGCACCCACATGAGAAAGGTGGAGAACAGCACCGGCCGCGCCGCCTGCGATCCGAGTTCGAACAGCGTGATCACGCCCTGCCCGCCCGCGGTCCGCAACAGATCGGCGGGGTCGAGTTCCGGCTCACCGAAGAAGGTGTCGCCGCCGTCGGCCTCCAGATTGACCAGGGCACGCAGGATCACCCCGGCCGTCGCGGCCGACACCCCGCCGATCCCCTTCAGATCCTCCTTCCCCTCCGGACTGGTCAGGTGCTGGATCACCGAGCGCAGATCCTTCAGATCCAGCAGTGCCAGCCCGCGTGTGTCGGCCCAGTGGAAGATCAGCCCGAGGGTGGATTCCTGAGTGTCGTTGAGCCCCAGCACTTTAGCGAGCAGAACCGGACCGAACGAGGTGATGGTCGCGCGAATCGGCACGCCGATTCCCTCGGTGCCGAGAGAGACGAATTCGGTCGGGAATCCGTGCGGCGCCCAGTCGGCGTCACCGGTCTGCGCGGCCCGGGCGGCGAGCTTGTCGTTCGATTCGCCCTGCTGCGCCAGCCCCGACAGATCGCCCTTCACATCGGCGAGCACCACCGGGACGCCGGCCGCGGACAACTGTTCGGCGATGCCCTGCAAAGTCTTGGTCTTACCGGTTCCGGTGGCGCCGGCGACCAGACCGTGGCGGTTCAGCGTCCGCATCGGAATCCGTACCCGTGCGGCCGGATCGATCTCCCCGCCGACGACGACCGCGCCCAGCTCCAGCGCCGCCCCCTCGAAGGCATAACCCGCCGCGATCTGTTGTGCGACCGAATTCGTCTCGTCGGCAACCGGTTTCGCGTCGGCAGTCGCTGCTGCCGGATCGGAATCAGCCGGTTTCGCATCGGTGGCCGGTTCGGCGGCCGCTTCGGCCTCGGCCGCCTCCGCCGCGGCCG
>NZ_CAWMPM010000052.1:0-38913 GCF_963869435.1 Nocardia violaceofusca NBRC 14427 | reverse complement strand
GCATCCGGACCGAGGTCGCGACCGCGATGTTCGTGGAGAACTACGACCGCGCACCGCTCGACGATCGCGAACTGTCCGGGTTCGTCGCCCGCATCTCCCGCCCGCAATCGACAGCGGTCGCAGGGTTCGACATCACCTTCTCCCCCGTCAAAAGCGTCTCCGCAGTGTGGGCCATCGCCCCCAAACCCATCGCCGATGCCATCCAGGCGGCTCACAACGCGGCCGTCGACGACGCCATCGCTTGGTTGGAAAACAACGCCACCTACACCCGTCTCGGCACGGGCGGTGTGCGGCAGGTCGACGTCGAAGGCCTCGTCGCCGCGCGCTTCACCCACCGCGAATCACGAGCTGGTGACCCGGACCTGCACACCCATATGCTCATCGCCAACCGGGTGCGCACCCTCGACGGCAAATGGCGGACCCTGGATGCGACCCACTTCTATCGCAACCTGGTCGTGGTCAGCGAGATCTACAACACCCGCCTCGAACACCACCTCGAAACCAGCCTCGGCATCCAATTCACCGAACGCGCCGCACCGACACCCAACAAGCGCGCGATCCGCGAAATTACCGGCATCCCACCCGAGTTGATCCGCTACTGGTCACGCCGCGACGCCGCCATCACCCAACGACTCGATACGCTCGCGGTGTCGTTTCAACAGCAGCTCGGTCGTGAACCGACACCAAAAGAACTGTTCGCTCTCGCTGAGAGGGCGACCCTCGAAACTCGCCCCGCCAAACACCTCTCCCGCTCCTACGCCCAGCAACGCCACGACTGGCACACCGACGCAGCAACACTTCTCGGCGGACCGAACGCTGTCGAGGCCACCGTCTCGTCGGTGCTCAATCGCCCTACAGATGCTCGCCCGGCGATCGACGAGGCGTGGATTCCTCGCACCGCCGACGAGGTCGTCGCCGTCGTTTCCGGGCAACGCTCGGTGTGGCAGCACCACCACATCCGCGCGGAAGCCGAACGCCAAGCCCGCGGTCACCTCCATCCGAAGCAGTGGCCGAACGTGGTCGAAGCCGTCGTCCGCGAAGCCCTCTCGCCTGCAAGATCTCTCGCGCGTGGCGACCCGGACATCACCGCCGAACCCGTTCTCCAACCTCCACCGACAGTCTTCCAGCGTCGCGACGGCACCACTGTCTACACCGTTCCCGGCAGCCAGACCTACACCTCCGCGCGCCGGCTCAGCACCGAACAACGCCTCCTCGACCTCTCCATACAACCCGGCGCCCGCACCCTCCCCGCCGATGTGGTCGCCTCGGCGATCGACTCCTACAACACCGATCCCGCCAATGACGGCAAGCCGCTGAATCCCGGGCAGGTCGCAGTGGTCACCGAATTCGCGTCCTCATCCCTGCGCATCGCGGTCGCGAACGCGCCCGCCGGCACCGGCAAAACAACCGCGATGCGCGTACTCGTCAACGCATGGCACGCCTCCGGCGGCACCGTCGTCGGCCTCGCGCCCACCGCCGCCGCTGCGGCGGTCCTCGCCGAAACCGCCGGTATCCGCGTCGAAACCGTCGACCGTCTACTGCACATCCTCGACCAGCACACAGCCACCGCTCACACGATCACCGACTCTCCCTATCCGCCACAGTTGCCGGAATGGCTGCTGGAAATCGATGCCCGCACCCTGGTGATCGTCGACGAGCACGTCAAACTCGGCGACGACAAACGACTACGACTGTTCGAATTCCTCGCCCACCGCGACGCCACCATCCGCTGCCTCGGCGACACCGCACAACTACCCTCCATCGACCCCGGCGGCACCGCCACCGACCTCACCACCACCAACACGGTCACCATGACCGACGTCGTCCGATTCGCCGACCCCCATGAAGCCGCCGCCAGCCTCGCCCTGCGCGAGGGCGACCCCGCCGGTCTGGGCTACTACCTCGACCACCAGCGCATCCACTCCGGAACACCGGCCGCTATCGCGGACAAGACCTACATGGCATGGTTCGCCGACCACCACGCCGGACGAGACACCCTCATGCTCGCCCCCACCCACGACCTCGTCACCGAACTCAACGCACGCGCCCGCACCGACCGACTCACCCGCACCCCCGCACCGCGCGGACCGGAAGTCGTTGTCGCCGACGGAGAGTGTGCGTCGGTCGGGGACGTCATCTGCACCCGACGCAACAACCCACGCACCCGTCTCGGTGAGAGTGATTGGGTACGCAACGGCTACCGATGGACCATCACTGCCGTCCACTCCGACGGCAGCCTCACCGCCACACACCTGCGCACCGGCCGCCAACCCGGCGCCACCACCGTGCTACCCGCCGACTACATCGCCGAACACGTGCGCCTCGGCTACGCGATGACCATCGACTCCGCCCAAGGCATCACCGTCGACACCTGCCACACCGCACTCACCGGCAACGAATCACGCAACCAGCTCTACGTCGCCATGACCCGCGGCATCCACGCCAACCACGCCTACATCGCAACCACCAGCGACGCCGACGAACACTCCGCCTGGACGGAACCCGCCGTCCTTCCGCGGACCAGCACCGAGACCCTGCAACGCATCCTGGCCCGCGACGCCACCCACACCAGCGCCCACGCCGACCTCCGCGACACCCTGGACCCCCACAAACGACTCGGCCACGCCATCGATACCTACCACGACGCCATCGGCCTGGCCGTCGAAAACACCCTCGGCGAAGAAGTCCTGGACCGACTCGATCGCGCCGCAGAACAACTGCTACCCGGCCTCACCGACGCGCCCGCCTACCCCGTCCTGCGTCAGCATCTGGCCACCCTCGCCATCACCGGACACGACCCGGTCCGCGCGCTCCAACAAGCCGTCAGTGAACGAGAACTCGACACCGCACATGACCCGGCCGCCGTCCTCGACTGGCGCCTCGACACCACCGGAACCCACTCCACCAGCACCGGGCCACTGCCCTGGACCAGCGCAATCCCCACCGAACTCCCCGACCACGAGACCACCCGACAGCTCCACGCACGCGCCCGCATCATCACCACACTCGTCGCCCGAATCAATGCGGACGCCGAAACATGGACACCAGCAACCGCACCCCCATGGGCGCGGACACTGCTCGAAAACCGCGAGCTCACAACACAACTCGCGATATGGCGAGCCGCACACCACATCCCCGACACCGACCTGCGCCCCACCGGACCCCGCCGCTACCCGACAGCCGAATGCCACCATCAACACCGTCTCGACACCCGCATCATCGACACGATCGGCGACCTGCACACCGCCACCCACACCTGGTCCGGGCTCGCCAAACGCATCGACACGCGCCTGACCACCGACCCCTGGTGGCCTGTCCTCGCCCAACACCTCGACACCGCCGCCAATGCCGGCCACGACATCGAAGCCCTCCTCACCACCGCGGCCAACCAACGCCCACTGCCCGACGACATGCCCGCCGCCGCCCTCTGGCACCGGCTCGACCTCACCGAGCCACCCGCCGCGCCGAGCAACGAAACCCACGCAGAAACGACCACCGAACCGTCACCACAGGCTCGAGCGACCCAAGACGCTATCGATATCGCCCAACCAGAGGGTGTCGAACTCGATGGTTTCGAGCCAGAGCTTCTCGACCACGCGGGACCGGACACCGGCGCTGGCTACGATCTCGGTCTCTAGAGCCCTACGTCGTCAATCGGCGACACCCCGCTGATTCTTTTCGTCCTCGGCAGCGACACGAGGGAGGACGCTGACTCCCGCAGACCGGTGTGTACCAATGTCGTGCATCGCTCTGAAAGCGGCGTCGTAGGAAGCGTTTCGAAAAGCGCGTTACCGTAAGCTCCGCACTCATCATCTCGACCATCACGCTGTCTCGGTCGAACACGCATACCCATGCAAGCCGATCGACGCCGCAGCTGCCAGCGGCCCGACCAACAGATCGGCCCGAGCGTTTCGAGCGCGTCCGATAAGCGCCCATAGTTCAGCCGCCATGACCGCCGCGGAACCGACGACCCGATGCGGCGCGGCCTGACCAATCACGAAAGCAAAACATCTTCCGCTCGAACGCAAAAGAGCTGCCCTCGTCTGTCCGCCGCGTTCACCGGACGGCAAACCCCCGAACGCACGCAGTCATCGCGGTCGATGCCCATACAGGCAAAAAGGACCAACTCCGAAGTCGCGGTGGTTTCCCACGCGTGGCGGACCCGCGAAGAGACCGAGAACGCACTGTTCGCCTACGTCGACGGCTGGTAAACACCCAGCGCATCCTGAAGAAACTATGCTGGCGATCACCGGACCAGTTCGAAGCCGGTTACCCATCTGGGTTCCAGCCGGACCAGATCATTCGCTTTCCGGCTAAGCGGAGGAACCTCAGTCACAAACCTGGCTGTGCCAGCATCATGCCTACTTCACCCTTATGACAGCTGATCGGTGGCCGCCTCGTAGAACGCATCCGCGAGCGCCATGATCACCCCGTTTATCCCGGGCCCGTCGCTGAAGAAGTAGTCCGCCATCGTGTTGTGGGCGTCCTGGTTGTCGATCACCGCCTCGCTGACCGCCGCCTGGAAGTCCTGCGACTCCATGAACTGCTTCTTGGAGTTCACTCTCGTCTGCTTCACCAGGTCCGGATACGCCAGCAACCGCTCCACCAGCCCCTGCACGAACTCACGCACCTGCGACGCGGTAAACGACTCAGCACCGAACAAATCGTTCATCCGGTCGATGACGACCTGCAGCGCAACATATTTCGGCTCCTTCTTCGTGCCAGAGCCGGCGGCACTGATGCCCTTTAGCTGACCGTCACCGGTCAGCGAGATGTCCACCGCGGAGGCTTTGGTGTGCCTGACCCCGACCAGCACCACATCCGACAGGTCGACCGGTGCGGCCCACGAAGATTCGGCGATGACTTTCTCCAGCAGTCGCAGGAAGATCGACAGCATCTCCATGTACGGGTCGGCGTAGTTGACGATCTGGCTCATGAAGTCGTAGAGCCGCACGTAGGTGGAGACATCCTTGCGGAACAGGTCGAGAGCGTTAAGCGTGAGCGTGTCGTCTGCCTCTTTCGCCGCCGCGTACCGGCGCCCGAACTCGTTCTTGGCCGGGCTGATTCCGGCGGACAACGCACTGTTGCCCTTGCGGCCCACCCACATCGCTGCGACATCCTGCACCTCTGCGGTGGTGTAGATCCCGGCCTGGGCGAGCTTGTCGACCAGGTGAACGACCACGTACGGATCGGTTTCGGTTTCGAGGGTGGCGTTGGTGAAGTAGGGCTCGAACGATTTTCGGATGTCGTCGGCCTTGTTGGCGAAGTCGATGACGAACGTCTTACGTTTCCGCTCCCCGCCGGCAGTGCGGTGGGTGCGGTTCAATCGCGACAACGTCTGCACCGCCGTCACCCCGGACAGTTTCTTGTCGATATACATCGCTGTCAGCAGCGGTTGATCGAAGCCGGTCTGGAACTTGTTGGCCACCAGCATGATCGAGTACGAGGTGCCCTTGAGTGCCGCGGCCAGATCCGTGCCGGCGCCGGGGTTCATGTTGGCCTCGGTGAACTCGTCATCCCTACCCGGCTGAGGACCCCACTCGGCCACCCATTCCTCGTCGTCGGCCATCGTCACCGAGCCGGAGAACGCGACCAGGGTGCGGTACGTGTAGGAGTTGTCCAGGGTTGCGCGTTTGGCGATGTAGGCGTCGATCGCCTTCTTGTACTTCACCGCCGCCTTGCGGGAGTCGGTCACCACCATCGCCTTCGCCTGGCCCTCCAGCAAGTGAGCGACATTGGCGTGGAAGTGCTCAACGATGATCCGCACCTTCGACCCGATGTTGGTCGGGTGCAGCGACACCCACCGCATCATCCCCTTACGGGCTGCGGCCTCGTCGACCTCGTCGCCGCCGTTCTTGGCGTTCTCGGCGATCTTCAACGCGGTGTCGTAAGTCTGGTAGCCGCGCAGCACGTCGAGGATGTAGCCCTCCTCGATCGCTTGGCGCATCGAGTACAGGTGGAACTCGACCGGTTTCCCGTCGGGCCCCTTGCGGCCAAACAGTTCCAGGGTCTTGTTCTTCGGGGTCGCAGTGAACGCGAAGTAGGAGATGTTCTGCGACTCAGCCCGTTCGGTCATCTCCGCAGCGAGGATCGCCTCCACATCGATCTCGCCGCCGTCTTCGATCTCATTAACCTGTTCTGCGGTCAGTACTGCCCTGAGTTTCGATGAGATCTGCCCGGACTGCGACGAATGCGCCTCGTCGGCAATCACCGCGAACCGCCGCCCCTGCAGCGAGATGTCGGCGCGGATCTCGTCGAGCGCGAACGGGAACGTCTGCACCGTCACCGCGATGATCAGGTCGCTGTTCTTCAACGCCGTCGCCAACAGGCTGGACTTCGATTGCGCGCCGGCCTTGCGGACGTCTTCCGGGCTGATCGTGGTCACGATCTTCCCGGACCCGTCGATCTGCCGGACCGCCTCCTGCAACTGTCCATCGAGCACTGTACGGTCCACGACCACGATCACCGAGTCGAATACCTTCGTATCGTCGACGTGCAGCCGCGCCAGCCGGTGCGCGGTCCAGGCGATGGTGTTTGTCTTCCCCGACCCCGCCGAATGCTCGATCAGATATCGCTTACCCACGCCTTCGTCGGTGACGGCGGCTACGATGTTCGTCACAGCTTCCCACTGGTGGAACCGCGGGAACAGCATGCTGGTGCGCCGCATCGACGTTCCGGTCGCGACGTCCCATTCGTCCTTGGTGTCGACGATCATTAGCCGGCCGATAATGTTGAGCCAGGCGTCTTTCGCCCAGACCCGCTCCCACAGATACGCCGTCGCCGACTTCCCGTCCGCCGCAGGTGGATTGCCGGCGCCGCCGTCGTGGCCAATGTTGAACGGCAAGAAGGAAGTCTTCTCGCCCTCGAGCTTCGTGGTCATCGCGGCCAGGTCGTTCGACACAGCGAAATGGACCAGTGCCCGATGCCCGAACGACAACAACGGTTCCGGGCGGCCGTTGGTGACCGGGTTGCGCTGCTTGCGGTACTGGTCGATCGCCGCGTCCACAGACTGGGTGAAGTCGGTCTTCAACTCTACGGTCGCTACAGGCAGCCCGTTGACGAAAAAGACCAGGTCGATGCTGCGCTTGTCGGCAGTGGAGAAATGCACCTGCCGCATTACCCGCACCCGCATTGCGGCGTACTGCTCGACGGTGGTCGCGTTCAGGCTGGTGTCGGGCCGGAACTGCGCCATCTTCAACCGGCCGCCACCGATGTACTGCACTCCATTGCGCAGGACGTTCAGTGTTCCGCCGCCGTGTTCGAGGGGCTTGTCGAGCGCGGTGGTCAACACGTCGAGGAACTTCGTCTCCGAACCTGCTGCCTTCAAAGCTTTTTCGAACGCCAGCTGCTGGGTGGCCCGCAGCCAGGCGAACAGGTCATCTGGAAGCAGTGCCCGTTCCCGGTCGTAGCTGGTGTCGTTTGCCGAGTACAGCCACCCGTGAGCGTTGAGGTGAGCGCAGATTTCAGATTCGAAGACGACCTCGTGGTGGTCTACCATAACGCCTACTTCCGTGTATCTATCTGACCCGTTACAGCAGCTGTGATCAGGGCTGACCGGCGTTCGCGCGCGAGTTCGATGCAGCCTTCGGTCTCGGCGATGAGAGCTTCGATTCTGGCAGACTCGTTGTCCAAGAAGGCAATACGTCGACGCTGCTCCTCCAGCGAGGGCAGCTGCATCGGAAGGTTCACGATATCGGCCTGGCTGATATTGAGCATCGAGTAGCTCGCGCCAGTGGCCTCCAACTCGATCAGATCACGCCACCGTCGGCTCCCAAGCACTGCAGCCACGAATCGCGGATCCGCTTGGTTCTCAGCAAGCGAGAACGCATAAAGCTTGTCGGAGAGCATGAGCCTCGGATAGTCGCCGTCAACCACGGCCGCACTCCCGACCAGTTCACGGGTGTTTGCACGCGATACCAGCAGATCGCCGCGACGTACGACGATCTCGGGGCGCGGAGTCGCGTCGTCGGGCAGTTCCTTGTTCTCTAGTGGGCGAAACCGACCACCGTTTGCTGCACCCGCTTTCAGCACGGCCCATGTCTCGATGCCATCCGCCGGCCACGAGCAGCATTGTGGACTCCATCCCTGCCGCACCGATCGGATGATGTGCTTCAGGCGAGCACCATCGACACCGACAACGGCAACCGTTTCCTCGACAGCCGCATGGCGACGCTCGCGGAGCATCTCGACCAGGCGCTGCTGCGCCTCGATCAGGGTGTCGATGCTGTCAGTCTCGCGGTCGAGGTAGTCGGCGATGGCGTGCTGTACCTCGATAGGGGGAAGAGGCAACGGCAACCTCGCCAGTTTCTCTGCGGTGAGGTGCGGCATCGAGACGACATTGGAGTACGCCCGCATGAAACCGCTGGCTCGTAACGCAATTAGATAGAACGTCAGGAACCGTCCATCGAAGCCGTCCAACGGTCGGAGTCGATTGATCGAGTTCTGGAATCCCCAGCCCGGCAGATCCTCACCCACGTACGCCGCGCGACCAAAGCCGCCCTGACCACCCTCGACGACGACAACGTCCCCCGCCCGGATGCTCAACTGTGTCAATTCCGACTCGCGGAACCACATCTCATTCACATCGTCGAGAGCCAACACACCGTCAGGCTGCACGTTGGCGGCCCGCAAGTACGGGGCGAATACGTCGTTACCGGAGTCCTTGCTCTGCAGCATCTTTCCAAGCGTTACCGCTGCAGCGTTCTTGACCTGACCCGCTGACCACCCCTCGGGCAACCTGTCCCAAAGCGGACCCTTCACTGCTCTACCTCACGCAGGAGCACGAGGATCTTAGCGATCTGTCTCTCCAGATCAGCATCAATTTCCGCAAGGGGACGAGGTGGCACGTACTTGTAGAAGTGCCGAGTGAACGGGATCTCGTACCCGGTCTTGATCTTGGACCAAGCGATCCACGCGTCCGGGGTGTGTGGCTTCACCTCAGCGTCGAAATACCGCTGAATCACTTCCAGCTTGCCCTCAGGCCCCTCGGTCGAACCGCCGTAGTTGAATGGGATGTTCTCGGTGTCGCGCTTCCTGGGGTCCGGCTTCGGGTTGCCCATACGATCAACCGACGGCTTGCCACCTTCGGTCAGTAGCGGGCGCTCGATGGTGACAGCCCAGTAGCCGAACTCGTTGTTATCCAGCACTTTGCTGTAGTCGGGATCTGCGGCGGTGAAGGCGTCGTACAACTTCAGTATCCTTGCGCGATCCGCCGAGCTGAGTTCACGGTTCTTGGCGCCAAGGTTCTTGCGCATCTTGGTCCAGAACGACGATCCGTCGATTAGCTGGATCAAACCCCTGCGCTCGGGATGCTTGGTATTGTCCAGAATCCAGATGTATGTCGCAATCCCGGTGTTGAAGAACATGTTGGTCGGCAGCGCCACGATCGCCTCGACCAGGTCATTCTCGAGCAACCACCTTCGGATATTCGACGGCCCAGACTCCGCGGCGCCACTGAACAGCGGCGACCCGTTCATAACGATGCCGACCCGGCCCCCGCCGTCCTCGGGCGCCCGCATCTTGTGGGCCAAGTGCAGCAAGAACAGCATCTGCCCGTCCGAGGTCGCCGGCAGGCCGGGTGCGAACCGGCCGTAGGGGCCGGCCGCGTCACGTTCCCTGGTGACCGCCTTGGCGTACTGCTTCCAGTCCACACCGTAAGGCGGGTTGGACATACAGAAGTCGAACTTACGGCCCCGGAAAGCGTCCTCGGTCAACGTGTTCCCGAAGGCGATGTGCGTCGCATCGTGGCCCTTGGCCAGCAGGTCGGACTTGCAGATCGCGTAGGACTGCGGGTTGTATTCCTGCCCGAACAACGTCAGCTTCGCATCGGGGTTCTGCGCCAGCAGGTGCTCCTCGGCGAGCGCGAGCATGCCGCCGGTGCCGGCTGTCGGGTCGTAGAGAGTGCGAACGATGTTGTCCTCGGTCAGGTCGACGTCCTTCTCGGCGAAGAGCAGGTCGACCAGCAGCCGGATCGCGTCGCGCGGTGTGTAGTGGTCTCCGGAGGTCTCGTTCGCGGCCTCGTTGAACTTGCGGATGATGTACTCGAACGCGTCGCCCATGTCGGCGTTGGATACCGTATCCGGATGCAGGTCAACGCCTTTGAACGAGGTGAGCACCTCACGCAGGAGCTCGGCCTTCTCGAGGGCGAGGATCTCCTTCTTGAAGTCGAAGTACTCGAACACATCGACGTCGGCGGAGAACCGGTCGATGTAGTCGACTAGGTTGTCCGCCAGCCCGTCGGCGTCCTGGAGGAGGTTGTCGAAGGAGTAGTTGGAGGTGTTGTAGAACGGCCGGCCGGTGGCCTTCTTGACCTCGACCTTGAGCCGATTCGGGTTGTCGAATCTCGCGGCCAGCTCGCGGACCGTGTCCCGGTCGGGTTCGAGGATGCAGTCGAGGCGGCGCAGGATGGTGAGCGGGAGGATGACGTTGCCGTACTGGTTGGGGCGGTAAGGACCCCGAAGTTGGTCGGCGATCGACCAGATGAAACTACCGAGGGCGCTCACGTGGCTCCTTACGTTCTCACTCGACGGCAACGGTTGGGCCGGCGAGTAGGCGTGCGTGCCACCGAGCGGAGACAGCGCAGCCCACAGGGGTCGGCCACAAGAACATCATGTCGCACCGCGGTATCCTGCGGACCAGCAAGCCGCCAGACGAGGGCGGCGGTCGACGATCACGACAGCATCCGCCTGACGACCATCGACCACACCACGGTCACCCCAATGTGAAAATACCTATGCTGCAAGCTAATCTGGTCCACGCGCGATGGAGCAGAAGCAGGGGGATAGCTGGTCTTGGCACGAAGACGACAACCAGAGGCCGATGACTCAACCCAAGTCGTGCCGCTGGCTGTACTGCGGCCCGACAGTGAACTCCGCGCGAAGATCAGCGTGTCCTCTGGAAAAGAGTGGTCGTACTCGCAGAGCTGTCGCGACTGGCCCGGCTCCAAGCCGCACCTAGCCATCCTCCTCGTACCAGCCGACCGGGCCGCAGGCGCCGGCGACCAACTCGCTGACCAGATCTGGGGAGTAGGAATTGTGAAGGCCGGCCACAAGACTGACGCCGACCAGAAGGTGACCCTCTCCCACATTCACCTGCTACAAGAGATGGTCGACGTACCGAACGACTGGTCCGACGACCATCGACCCGACCGGTGGGTCACAGGCCCGGTGAACCTGAACGTTGTCAGCATTCTCACCAGTCTGACGCAATTACTGAAGAGTGACGCCGCCAAGCTGAAGACGTTGACGGATCTGCTTGACGAGCGGCCCGATTGGACGGAGCGCGCCCTCCGGTGGCGCGACGAGCGGGACGCGGTGTTGTTGTTCGCCAAGGTGGCTGGGCTAACCCCGAACAGCATTCCCAGCATCAAAGACTGGGATCGAACCTCGGCCGATCATAGCTTTCTCAGTGGGGTTGGAGGTGACGCGGTCCAATTAGCGTTCGACCGCTGCACGCAGAAGCAAATCGACGATATTCTCGGCAAACTAGGACACTTGACATCCCGTACATTCATTGATGGCGCCAATCGACACGCGCCACGCCACCATCTCGAGCTGACGACAATTGTCTCGGGGACCGCAGTTTCGTCAAGCAACGCCTCAATTGATGCCTACTATTTCCATGCGTCCACCGGCACTCTCGTAATTCTACGGTACATGCAGCCGCAGATGCTCGCGTCGCCCGACAGCTGCACACTCCTGGCCACGCTCAGAGATAGGGCCAGGAACGCAACACCGACAGTTGAGCAAAAGACTGATGACTTTCGGCTGCTTGAGGATCCGCTTTTCGTTCGGATACATGACGACCAACCATTCACGCCAGGCTTGGCGCAGACCAGTTCTGGATCCATTTATCCGATCACGCAAGTCCTGACGGAGGCCGGCCGACCTCGTTCGACCCCTGCCAGGTTCAGTCGTCATCTGGTACCGACCGATTTCGCCCGGCTCGTTCGTGACGGATGGTTCGGCTCACGAAATCTGCTGCTGGACGATGTCATCAATTTGGTTGCCGATTCGGTACGGGTGATTGGCCACGCGCTACTCGTGATTGATCTAAGCACGCGACCTCGTGGCAATGGTTCGACGTTTTCCCTTGACGCCCCGCTCCCGCGATAGACCGAAGATGATGGAGGACGGACAACCATGGCACCGCTGGAAGCGGATACCCGTCGTCAGGTCACGCAAGTTCGTGAGCAGCTGCACGAGACCTTCGACGGCCTGATCGACGACAGCGACATCGCCAACCTGCAAGGGCCCAACTACGAGAACCGATACCTGTCGCGCGCACTCGCCGCACTGGCAGTTCGGCGTGTGGCCAAGTGCTCGGCGGCAGAGGCGGCCAGCTTCGTGACCGACGGTATCGCCGACCAGGGCTTGGACGCCATCGCGCCGCTGCCGGACACGGGTCGGGTCCTGTTCGTGCAGGCGAAGTGGAGCAGCAGCTGTTCGGCGACCTTCGACGTCGACGCCGCGAAAGCCATGATCGACGGGCTCAACCGGATTGACGAAGAACTCTACAGCCAGTTCAATCAGCGCGCCGCGGACCTCGCTCAGCAGTCCCGCTCAATTTTCATTTCCGGGCACGTGGTCCTGGTTATCGCCTTGATGGGGGCGGAGAAACCGCAACAACCAGCGCTGGAAGTCCTCAAAAACGCATTTGGCGTATTCGGAAGATCCGGTGCCCGATTCACCATCGAGACGCTGTACGCTTCCGATTTCCACGAACAGATTCATGAGGACTTGCGCCCGACTCCGATCTCGTTGGAAGTCCGACTCGACGACTGGTACCAGCAGAAAGGGCCGTATGACGCTTACCAAGGCAGCGTCGCGGCCGAGAGTGTGGCTGACTGGTTCGAGAAACACGGGATCGCCCTGTTCGAGCACAACCTCCGGGCACCCCTTGGCACTACAACCACCAACGCGACAATCGGTCAGACACTTACCACGGCTCCCGGGAAATTCTGGTATCTGAACAACGGAATCACCATGATCTGCAACGGGCTGACCGCAAAGCACGACAGCGCTCGGTCGCCACAAAGTAGGCCGACCACGCTGTCGGTCAACGGCGCAAGCATCGTCAACGGCGCACAAACCGTTCGTTCGATCGCGCGAGCAATGCACGACGACGGTGAGGCCGCTGCCAACGCGATGCTGAGCATCAAGGTCATAAACACGCAAGGCGACAAACAACTCGCGGTAGACGTCTCGCAAGCAGCGAACCGGCAGAACGCGATCGAGCAGCGCGACCATATCGCCCTCGAACCTGTCCATCAGGCGATCAAGGCCAATCTGCGTGCCGAGTTGCGCAAGCACTACGTCGTCAAGCGTGGCGAGCTGGTCGCAGCACCGGACACCGGGTGCTCCCTGGACGAACTTGGCCTCGCACTGGCCTGCCTGCACCCGGATGCCGACCATTCGGCACGGGCCAACAGTTCCACCGAGAATCTGTGGGAGCAGGGACCAACGGGCAGTCACACAGTCCTCTTCAAGCGCGAACCATCACCGCTGACGGTCTGGCGGTCGGTGCTGACTCTCCGCGCGACACGTAGCGAGGTGCACAGACTGGGTGCCGACACCGAGAGACGGCATAGCCTGGGTGCCGACGCCGAAGGACGGTTGGGCCGCGAAGCATCCATCGCCGAACACGGCGGGCTGCTCATCACCCATCTGATCTTCCAGTTCCTGGGTGGCGCGAGTATCGGTGACCCGGACTTCGACTGGGACAGCGAAGTTTTGGAGAAGGTCCCGGCACTTGTGCCCGAGCTGGTGCGCCACCTGGCGTATCTAATTGAGCAGACCAATTCGCGACGAGAGATCCGAGCCCTCTTTCGTTCCAGCGCCGAAAGCCAGATACTGGCCAACCAGGTCCTCGAGCAACTCGCGGATGGATTCCAAGTCCCCGTAAAGCCCGTGCCGCCGCGGAAGCCGCGCCGACAGAACACCGTCCCGCTGCTGGTCGACCGCCGAGTGATCAAGGACGGGACGCCGCTCCGATTCGTGGCACGGACAGAGCCCGAGCGTCTCGCGTTGGTCGATTGGCTTGCTGCCGACGAGCGTCGAGGACAGGCCACGTGGGTCAACCACCGCAGCAAGTCGATCCTCTGGACGTACGACAGCCAACAGTACTCAGCATCGGGCTTGGTTACCAAGATGTGGATCGACGCTGGATGGGACGACCGCCCGGTAGCAAACCAAGGAACTGTTCGTTGGCAACTCGATGACGGCCAGACACTGTTGGATTTGGCGCAGAGTATCCACCGCGAGGATGCCCTGGAAGGGGACGACCACTCGGAGTCGTTCACTGCAGCTCAGCTCGAGGACGTCCTGATGGGAAAGCTACTCACACGCCCTGAGCTGGTCCGACAAGCTATGGCGAACTCCAAGGAGCAGTTCATGGAGTCGCAGGACTTCCGAGCGGCGGTCACCGAGGCGGTCATTGACAGTCAGGGGGCCGACGGCGCCCTAGCTGGATACTACTTCAGCAACGACCCTCGCGTAGACGCTGACGTCGCTGCACTCGCCGTTGCCTTCTACGAAGCAGCAGTGAATGAGAGACCAGTCATATAGCAAGCCCTGGCAATTGGCTGCGGCCCGCAGTGGTGGCCGAGAGGAGCATCAAGCCCGAGCCCGGAGCTCTGGATGTCAAGGTTCGAGTACCTGCTTTCATTTCCAACGCAAAGGTGTCACTCTTGAGGAGAGCTGGCGCACGCGAGGACTCGATTACTGGAAGCTGAATCGAGGCCACTATGTTGCGTTCTCCACGTTTCGGTGTCGGCCGCCACTCCGCCGATACCGACACCTCGACCACCCGGACGGAAAACACGACTCGGCTGGCTCCAGGCCTGCCGCTCCCGTCCTTGAAACCGAAATCCGGCAATCGTCGGATAGTGCCATATATCGCTCTTTCGACGGTCAGCCCCGGCGGTAGGCTAGCCATTGCAGGCCCAATTCGGCATCTCGCATGGACACCGGGGCAGCTACTTTCGATATCGCTGGACGACGGTTGCATCGAAATGCGAACTGCAAACAGCCAAGAGGCCGACCTTCGAATAGGCCCGAGCCTCCACGTCTACCTGCCGGCGTCACTGCGACACGCGGCCGACATCCGCTCCGGCGACAAAATGCTCGTAGCCGCGCTCACCCCTCCCCGCCTCCGGATCTATCCATCGGCAAAACTCGAAGCAATGCTGTCTCGATCCGCAGAGCACGACCGAGCGCAGCAATGAACCCCACAGATATCGAGGCCGCCCGCATCTTGTTGCAACGCCTCGGCGTGCGCCCCGAAGACCTCGTGAACAACGCCACCACTTCGACAACCACGCCCACCTTCGGCGACTACATTCCGCGACTCCGCACCGCTGTACCGGCCGGAACATCGCGGGCCTACGCGAGTTACTGGACGCGCATCGAAACCCTCTGGCACGACCGGCGACTCGACGAACCGACCGCCTCGGAACTCAAACGCTTGGTCGAGACCGCCAGAACCCTGGCGATCGTGCGACGCAACTCCCGAGGCGGCCGCTCCGCTGCCGAGCACATGGTCGCCGCCATCCGCTGCCTCTACCGCCACGCCCACGACGACGGCTACCTCGCACTAACCGACAGTCCTGCAACAACCTTGGTCAAGCCGCGACGGGCACCGAGCCCACGTGGCGCGCTCACCGACCAGCAACTATCACAAATAGTCCGGATCGCTGAAACGACCGGCAACGACCCCGAACTCGACGCTCTCATTCTGCGCCTGCACATCGAAACAGCCTGTCGACGCGGAGGCGCACTCGCCCTGCGCCCCCAAGACGTCGACCAGGACCATTGCCTGCTCTGGCTGCGCGAAAAAGACCAATCCGACCGCTGGCAACCCATCTCCCCCACCCTCGCCAGCGCACTACTCGCCCACGCCGGCCGCGGCACCGACCCCGACGGCCAACTACTGCGCTACCGCAACGGCAAACCAATCACCGGCCGACGCTACGACCACCTCTGGAACCGCATCGGACGCCACCTCCCCTGGGTGCGCACCCAACAAATCACCGCCCACTGGCTGCGCCACACCACACTCACATGGGTCGAACGCAACTTCGGCTATGCCATCGCCCGCGCCTACGCCGGCCACTCCTCAGATGCCGGGAACGTCGGCGCAACAATGACTTACGTGCGCGCCACACTGTCCGAAACGGCTGCGGCTCTCTCAGCATTGACCGGCGAACCGCACCCCTTTGCCTCTGGCGGAGGGAAGTCCGAAAGTTGAGGGGTTGCTCGATCGCTTCCACACATTGCACCAGAATCGCGTGGGTGGGCCGCAAGCACCGACGGGAGCAGAAATAGATGACCCAGCTCGACGAATTCGGCCGCACCGCACTGCACTATGCTGCCCGCGACGCCAACCTGGACGAGGTCGAACAGCTCCTCGACACCGAAGACGGCAACCTCGCCGACGATCAAGGCTGGACACCGCTGCACTTCGCCGCCAACGCCGGCGCCCCCGATGTCGTGACCCGTCTACTTGGTGCCGGCGCCGACATCGACGCGCTGACCGACAAGGGAATGCCCGCGATCTACTGGGCAGCAGTCGCCAAACGCGGCAACCCCGTAGAGACGATCCGCGTGCTACGCGCCCACGGCGCCGACCCCACACGCGAAACCATCGAAACCTATTTCGGGCTCAGAAGCCCTCTCCAATTCATCACCGAAACCGGCAACAAACCCGAGATCCGGGCCGAGTTCGGGGACCTGATTAATGAATGAGACCCCGACCTCGACGCCACCATCGAGGAAATGAATCAAACTGCCCAGGTGAAGACGGAACTGGCGGCGATCACCGGCACCGACACCGCAGCCAACGGCACCATCATCGCCACCGTCGACTCCGCCGAACACCTCCGCGACCTCAAACGGCCCCGCGACACGGCGCGGCTCGGCGCTCAACTTGCGCCGCTGATCCTGCCTGCAAGGCACAGCACAAGCAGAAAACGACGCACGCCATAAAGCAGCAGCGGCACTGCGCCCCTCACGACCGACGACCGTGTCGCATCCGGATTGAAAGCCATCCGCGAAACACTTGACACACCCACCCTCAACCACAGCTACGCCGTCACATGACTGGACAAGAGATCCAAGCCGCCGACGACGCCTGCTTCGAACGCATGAACCGCCGCGGCTGGACCCGGTAGGGGCCGGATACCCGATTGGGTCAACATGGCGCCGATCCATGCAGCAGCCCTCCATCGATCGTCACGGCTTCATCGACCGGGTTACCGGACGCGCCGGTCGCGGAGCGTGTGGTGGAGCGGTTCTTCTGTCCTGCGGACATGACAATTCCTCCCTGGATTGCGGGATTGTGAGTCTTCGGTCATGTCCCGACCGGGACGGAAACCACGCCGAATGGTGACCCCTACCAGGGTCGCGGCGTCGTTCCACCAATATAGACGCTCCATGCCGTGCCGATGTCAAGCGGGCGATGAAAAGAACCCTGCGGCCGAAGCCCTTTCGAATTCCGGACAACAACCACGAAGCAGGTTCTCGGGCATCGCAATCGGACACCGCAGAGCGTGGCGGCATCATTTGCCGGGTAGGAATCCAGCCCCGGCCTCATTAGCAGGATCGTGTTTCCACTTCTGCCTGCGGCGGGCGCCGCCCAGACTGCCCGGCTCACTACTCCGCTCCGGATGTGCAGGTGGCGCCGACGGGTTAACCGCCGGCGGGCCGACTCGGCATCGCTATGCCCTCACGGCACGGAGCTCCAGAAACTCCTTGACCTCAGGGACTGTGTGCTGTCGCCGGACAGCCAGGGCTATGGCTTCAAGATGCCGCTGAAAGCGAGCCGACGCTACGCTCCCGATGGTCTTGTAGTCTGCTGTGAGCAGCGAGCACCCCTCGGCGAACTGTCCAGCCCTCACAAGGTTTTCGGCAAGGTAGACGCGCCATCCGGTATGTTCGCGCGGCCAGGCAGCTGAACTGTCAATAGCCGCTTGGAGATGAGTCTTGGCTGTTTTGTGATCGCCGGCATTCATGTATGCCAGGCCGGTAAGTCCGCGCAATTCGGCCTCGGGCAGATAGACCCACTCCGGGTCGTAACCTCGTCCGGATTCGTAGGCCCGGTAGGCACGGCTGATCGCTTTGTTCATCGCGTTCATATCGCCGACAACGCCCTGCGCCTCGGCTTCGCGCAACGCGCCGAGTGCCCGGAGTTGCGGTCCACCGCGACGCCGAGCGGTGGTTTGTGCAGCATCGGCCAGGTGGATTCCCTCCCGCTGCCGTGCACCTTCTCTGTAGCTGAGGATGCTGGCATTGATGAGAGCATGCGCACTGGCGATGTCGTCGGCGGCGGCCGTCGCAGTGTGTGCCGCATCGGCGTAGTAGCGACGGGCTTGGTCCAACTGGCCTGCATCGTAATGGACCCACCCCGCCGCGGTCATGGTCTCGGCCGTGGTGGTTGCCAGGCTCTTGCCCACCGTTTCGGTGTAGCTTCCACTGTTCAGCAGGTGCTGAACGTAGCGGACTTGGCCAGCGGCCAGATGACACAGCCGATCACCACCGACCACGAGATCGAGCTCATGAATCTGGTTGATGGTGTCTTGGACCGCCGCAACGTCGCTGGCACCGATCTTCATGCCGGACACCGCCGCTGCTGAAGCTGACCCCGCCGTCGCCATGGCGGCGGCTCCCACGGTTCCTAACGCCCCCACCCTGAAGAACTGACGACGATCCACGTCTGCCTCCTCGTCCGACTCCACTACCAGTATGGCCAATGGAACCTGGAGCGCCCTGGCCACGAGACGTAGGACACGAAGGTCGTATGCGGCGGGGCCGCCGCGCTCCAGGCCCGAGACCGCCGGCTGGGAAAAGTTGATCAACTCACCCAGTTCGGCCTGGGTCATGCCGATGGACTTCCTGATCCGTCGGATGACTTCGCCGGTCGTCATATGCATATCCAACGCCCCCAATTGTCGCCCGGTCTGTGAATTCTGTCTATTCGAAAACCGTTTCCGGGCAGGAGGATATACGGATTTTTGTATATCCGGAACGGTACCTGCAATTTCGGCGTTCGCATGGCCAATCGCAATCGTACGGTCAGACCGCACCCGGTCCCGGGCCGACGCCGTAACCCATTGCGGCGCACAGGCTGACCTGGGAGGTCGACCAGTGGCGCAAGCCCCCGGCGCCGGGTGCACCTCCATCGCCCGGCAAAGAAATCGAGGTCCAGCAAAATGCACACCCTGGCTATGCACCAGACGGTCCTACTGACCAAACAGGAGTCCCGCCAAGCAGCGGCCGCCCTTCGCCAGATCGACGGCAGCTCCAGGAAGAATCAAAGCGATGGCGTTGAGATGCCCCTACGCATCGAACCGTTCGTCCCCCTCGTACTCGATGTCCGAATCGGGTGTTGGCCGCCCTCGGACCAGGTGCCGGACGCGCGCCCGCCGATCACGACGACAGCTCGGGCCCAAGGCGCATCGTGAACTTTCCGGATCCGTTGCAGGAGAGGGCATTCGTCCATGCGGATGGCGCGTTGGCCGAATTCCTCTGCCGGGTGCATCTACTGGAGCTGACTCGTGAACGTGCTTGCGAGCTGCGAGCCATCCACCAATCTCATCCGCCGGACGAGTGCACCGTCCACCTGGAGGCGGCGTATCTGCTGCTGACCGAAGACTGCTGAGTCTCAAACCCTGCCACTTAACTCACTCACGGAGGTCGCCCCAGTGATAGTCAAACTGCCGTCCAAAGACGAACTGCTGGAAGCGTGTAACGGCACCGTGCGGATGAACCATCCGGTTCTCCACGCTGCCCGCAAACTGGCCGCGCTCCATACCGCTCGCAGGATCGCCACCGATCGGAGTTTCCACGAATTGGATTGCTCCCGCGCCGACCTGGTGCGTGCGATCGATTCTTGGGTGGCTGCGAACCTGCCGCAGGCGCTGGGCGCCTCATACCTCCACACTGAGTCGGTCGGAATGGTCATCGACCGCATCGCCCAGTACAGCATGGACGCGCACACCACGTTGAATAGTCCTGTGGCCGAACCGAACCGTCACTTCCTGTGGCAGCGACTCGCCGAACTGGCCGTCGCCTACACCGATTTGGCCTTCGAGATCAGCGGCGGTCTGCGCCGTCTGCCGGTCCTCACCTATCCGGTCGACAACACTCGATCCCGTCCATAGCGGAGTCGGTTCACGCACCCGCGTGCCGCCGCGTCGCTCCGGTGCCGACCCCCGAGGTCGGTCAGGCGGCCTCGCCGGGACCTCGGCCATGCTGTGGGCCCGAGAATCGTAGCCCCGTCCTGATAACCTTCTCCGTGTCAAGAAGCTGTGAGGGGGCCAAAGGTTGGCAGATGAGATCGACTACGGCCAGGCGGAGATTCAGGCATTCAACAACGCGGCGGCCGCCGGGGAAATCCACTACGACGAGGCGGCCGTTCGGCAGGCAGTCCAGCTCTGTCAGAATGCCATTGATAGGTTGTTGGCGATTCAAGGCAAGCTTGAAGGAGTCTATGAGGCGCAGGGATTCGGTGGGTTCCAGACGGGAAAAGACCTCCAGCGAGGATTTTCAGGAAAAGCGCGCGACGGCTATAGCGTCGTCACTCAACTGATCGATGGCGCGATGCGTCTGCAAGAGGCATACTTGCGTGCCGGTCGTCTCATCGACGAGGCCGATGCTACCAACAGCGCAAGGATCAAGAGGATATCGAGTCTCGTGCCGCCGAAGGGGTAAGTACAATGAGAACATTCAGAGCTATCGCCTCGTTGTTTGTGATGCCAATTATCCTTGGTTCGTGCGGCACGAACGCTGACGACTCTAGCGGAGATAGTTCGGCAACAACATCGACCAGTCACCGGCCCGTAATCGCGGCGGCAGTCAAACCAGCTCCGGAACAGGATCCTGCGGGCAATAAGCCCGTCATTTTCGATCCGTGTGAGCAGATTGGAGATGCCACGATTAGTAGTGCTGGCTTCGATCCGCTGACCAGAGAGCGCGCAGACCAGGTACACACCGGCTATGCGTTTATCGGTTGCACATTCCAGCGCCGAGAGAACGTTCAAGGTGCACCCCATCGTGTTGGAGCTTTGACGATTTCTTCGACAGACATCACGTTGGATCAGTTTCGCCAGCGGCAGCAGGGCGATCTGAAAGAGATGACCATCAACGGTAAGCCGGCAATCAGCTACAAGGGGTTAGGAAATGAAACGTGCCACGTCGTGATGCCAGGACCGGATGGAAGTATTGATCTACAAATAGAAAGTATGAGCGCTTTCACCGACTGGTCCGCGTGTGACCATGCTAAGGAAATTGCTTCGACTGTCGAGTCCGCGCTGCCGAAGTAGTGTTTTACCGGCAAGCGTTATCGAGCGACTGGTGTCGGAGTTACCGTGATGTAGGGGCTCGGCAACAAACTCCCGCAATCTTCCCGTGTGATCGATGGCTGTTCGTACGACCATAAGAGCCAGCGTGGAGCCGCCGACTGGTCTCCGGCGCGGGATTGGTCTGTCGTCTGAGCCACTAGGTAGCCTCGAGTGGCAATTCCGGGAGCATTTGATTTCAGCGTTCCATTGGACTGGACGATGTATTGGCCGGGCATGTCGAATTCGCAGGAGTCGACCTCCAGTCCGTATCCGTCAGGTCCTGGGCGTACTTGAGCGATGCGCCCGGTAATTCCGCCGGTCAGATGGTCCGACGGCACCCCACCTTCGTAGTCCCATCGCACACGTCGATGCCATTCGTCCATGGCGTGGTCATCGCTCATTGCTGCTATCCGAAGCGGCAGGGTGTCGACAAGAAATTGCGCGGCAGCGAGTTCCTG
The DNA here is from genome assembly GCF_963869435.1 of Nocardia violaceofusca NBRC 14427. Lineage (NCBI taxonomy): Bacteria > Bacillati > Actinomycetota > Actinomycetes > Mycobacteriales > Nocardiaceae > Nocardia > Nocardia violaceofusca. The sequence goes on along the minus strand of NZ_CAWMPM010000052.1, from coordinate 17,121 downwards.
GCCTGACAGTTGAACGGCTATATCCCAGTGCTCGAACGGAGGAGGATAGCTCGAAGCATTACGTGGTCGGATAACCACTGAGTAGACTACCGCTGCGACAACGGCGACGAGTACTACAGCGATCGAAGCGATGGTCCAGACTTTTGGTTTCGACGCTGCGAAGTGCCTGAGGAGAGAACCATTCATCGTTGGTGTCCTAGTGGTCACGACCGGTCAGGATCACTTTGAGATCTGCTTGGGTTCTCGCAGTATCCTGCAAAGTTTCGATCGAATGGTGCTGGGAGTATTCGTTCAGATAACCCTCGAGTCCGTATCTCTGATTGAATCCCTGGCGGGCATCGAGCTGCGCTTGGGTTGGAAGGTTGAAATCGATGGCACGATGCGTTGTGGGATCCTTTAGAATTCCGACGTCCTGTCCGCTATCGATCGCCGCGTTTATCATCCGACGCTGCTCGCCCAAATCAGCTGCAGCGTTGATGGACTTGATATCCGGATAGACCTGCCGCAACTCCTGCGGTTTGGGGACGAACCCGTCTATTTCATGGTTGACGACGCCGTCGGTCAGGTGTTTCGCCACTACATTGGCATAGTTTGCGCCTGGAACATCCGAACCGACCTTCAACGGTGCTGTCGCCATATCTGCGATGATCTTGGCGGCTTCTTTCTTGACGTTGTATATGTGCATCTGATGGTCGTTGTATTTCTTGACGTCCGCCTGATCTTGGAATGTCATTGCGTTCTCGGCGGCTGATGTGATTCGGCCATCGAGGCCACCGAAATATTTTGACTGTTCACTGATTACGCTACCGGCGTTCGGGCCATTCTTCGCGAAAGCGTCATCGAAGAATGACTGCTCGTACGCCTGGCGGGATACCTCCAACGTCAACCGCCCCTGATCGGATTGGCTGGCCAGGAATAGGAGGCGGTCCGCGTCGGTGCTCGACAGTCTCAGCTGACCATCATCTGCCACGCCGGTTGCCGGGAACCGCTCGCCGAACGAGTCGATATTCGAACCCATAACGGAAGCAAGCGATTTCGACAGCTCAGGATTCTTGGCGAACAACTTAGCGTTGTCCTCCATGATGGTCGTGCCATCTTTGAGTGTTGCAAGGTCGCCATGCCGATTGAGCGTCGGCTGGTCCCCGTTAGGGCCATGCGTTTCAGGTGGCGCGAAGAAATTCGGTAGATTCGCGAGCGTCTCGCGAGCCTTGATCGCGTGCTCTGTTGGGAGACCGTCGGCACCGGTCTCATGAGTGTCGTTCGCGACCCAGTCGAACAACTTAGCGGGAGTCTTTCCTTTGTCGCCCCAATCGTGGTGGAGGACTTCGTTAGCGAACTTGCCGCGGTCGTAGTCGGCGTGAGGGCGTACGTCATCACCGTGGGGTGTCGGAACATCAGGCGGGAGCTTGCCCGTGATGAGGGCTGAGCTCGAGTCGTGGTTCGTGAGGCCCGCGGTGAAGAACTTGCGGGCGCTGTCATCGATACGGTGGGCGTCTCCTGGCTGCCAGCCCTCGCCCTGAAGGATGTCGCCGTGAACCTTCCGGTTCGAGTCCAGGTAGTCAGCCATGCTCGCCCCCTGGCGTTGCAGCTCGATTCCGAGCGTTGTTCCGGGCTGGTTACCGGGCGACGCGTGAGCAACGAGGTCGCTGATGCTCATCAGCTGGTGGAAATCTTTGGCCTGTTGTCCGGGTCGGGCGAGCTTGGCCGGATCGAGGTCTTGTGAACGACGGTCCAGCAGATCACGCACGTCTTGCGGAAGCTGGTTGTAACCGCCGGGATTCTGAAGCTTTCCGTCGGGCCCCCTCCCGGTGCCGACTTTCTCATTCGACAGCGTGAACATTGCATTGCCGAGCGCATTGAGTTTGTCCGTCGCACCGGGTTTGCCGGCTTTCTCGTCGGCGGAGAGCTGGTCGGTCAGCGCGACCAGCCCGTCCTTTCCGGCCCCTTGGAAGAACTCGTGGTAGTACTGCTGCGTCTCGGCTGGGATAGTGGCAACTTCTTTGCCGTCGGCGAGGTCTCGGAGCTCTTGTTCGGTCAGGATGCCCTGGGGAAGGTGACCCGCGATCTCCTCCAGCTTGGCCTTGTCGATGGTGCCGTCTGGCCGTAAGGCATCGTGGACGGCTTTGCCGTCGTCGCGACCGAGCTTGGCGGTGTCGGCCGGCGTCACCGGCGCGTCGATTCCGCTGCCCAGCAGATCGCCACGCACACGGATCTTCTCTGCTGCGTTCGTGATTGCGGTGGCGACCTCGCTGATGGCGCCGGCCAGGCTGTAGTACGCGGTATTGATCAACCCTTGGTGGTGGTCGATGCGTTCTTTGGTTTTGCGCAGGTCGTCTTGGATTTGGGAGCCGCTGAGGATGGCCTGTTTGGTTTGGACTGCCCACCGGTCGTTGACGATCAGCGCGAGGGGCGATTCGGTGTCGGATTCCGCGTCGGCGACCTTACCCAGCAGGATTCGGCGCTCGTCGGCGAGGCGGCCGTCAGCGCCGCGTAGGGCGGCCGTGGCGTCGCGAATTTCCTGGGATAGCTTGCGGCCCTCGGTGTTCTCTTCGCTGAAACGGTCGTAGGCTGCGTCGCGAGCGCCACCGACCCAGTTCGTGCCGGTGAACTGGGTGAGCATCCGGCCGAGTTGGGTTTCGTAAGTCCCTATGGCCGTGTCGATTTGGGTGGCCCACTCCGACAGCTTGCCGGTGTTCCACTTCTCGACGTCTGGACGTGTTGGCATTACTGGTTCCCCCGGCTGTGGAAGTCCATCGTGTCGAGCAGCTGCTTGAACTGCTCGTCGGTGGCTGCGTACATGTTCGCCGACTTGGTGACGAGGTCCGACAGTGCGCGAATGCGTTCGGCGACTCGGAGCCACGCGCCTTCGGTGAATTCCCCGAGCTGCGCACACGCCGGACCGATGGTGCAGCCGGGGAGGGCTGCGGTGATCTCGTCACCGGTCTTGCGGATAGCGATGCCGTCGACTTGGGTGGCAACATCTTTCAGAGTTCTGACCAGCTTATTCAACTCATCGATATCGGCTTGCAGCACGCTGAGCCTCCCCCTTCGATCCGGCGCCGGGACACCGACTCCGACGGTGCGATCACAGTCACTTCCGCAGGTATTGTGCCATTTACGCCGTTCAGATGTGGACTCCGACCAGGCGAACCTCTGTGTTAGCCTCCAGGTCGGGGGAGCTGTATGTACCAGGACGTTGAACCGGCAGGGGTGGCACATGAGCGGAGACCACGATCCGCAACCGGGTCCGGCGGCTGATCCGCCGAAGAGCATCTTCGGTCAGATTCAGGACGCTGCGATCCAGGCCAGCATCCAGCCGTTCACTCAGAAGATTGCCGACGCCCAGACGCGCATACGGCAGGGCGATAGCCGGCTCAGCGAACTCGGCGCGGGTGTCGATCCGGCCTATACCAGCACTGACGATCATTTCGAGGGGATGTCGCACCAAGAGCTGTATGAGGCGGTGCACGGTGTCGGTGGGCTGGACCCGAAGGGTCTGCAGACCATGCGGCAGACTTGGTTTGAATGTGCCAGTGAGCTGGAGAACCTTTCTTCTTTCACGTTGATGCTGGGGATGAACAACATCTTCGGGCACGGGTTGTGGAAGGGCGCCGCCGCTGATGCGGCGCAGGCTGCGTCGGAACGCTATGCGCGTGTGGCGAACCAGATCGGGCAGGTATTCGAATCGGTCGCCGGGCGGATGGATGGCGCGGCGTGGGCGGCCGAGGCGGTGCGTAAGGCGGTGCAGCCGCCACCGGGTTCGGTGAACCTCACGCCGAGTGGCGAGGACTCTGGGCAGGCACTGCTGCCTCGGCTGCCTGATCCGAAGGACACGGATCAAGCGGATCAGGCGCGGGAAAGGGCTCGCCAGGATGCAATTCGTGCTCTGAACAGCATATACACGCCGGTGATACCTCCTGCGGGAGCGAATGTGCCTTCGTATCTGGATGTTTCGAAAGCTACTGCTGGTGACGGCACCTCACCTTCCGCAGGGGTTACGCGCAACGGAACGAATCCTGGTGGTGTGCAAGGTGGTTCGAGTGCTACCCTCGATGCTGGCACGGGCCCACGGCAAGGGGACGATCAACCCGCCGACCAGTCCGGCAGTCCATCAGCGGCGGTAAGTCCGGCGGGATTGAATGTGCCGCAAGGGTTGCTGCCCGGCGGTGGTGCTGACTCCGCCGCAACGACAGCGGCAGGTGTGGGGCCCGGCGGCGACTTGGCAGTGCCCGGCGGCGGTGCGAGCAGCGGCCTGAGTGGTTCGGGTTCTAATTCGCTCGGATCCCAGCACGGCGGTGTCGGATCGGCACGTGCACCCCAGCCGGGATTCAGTGTGGGCGGTGGTCTGGCCGCGGAAGCGCAATCTCAGTTCGGTACTCGTGGAGATGCTGCGGCACAGGGGCGTTCGCGGACAGGATCGCTGCCGCATGCACCGCACGCGCAGCGCAAGGACAGGGAAGAAGATCGAGAGCATCTGACGCCCGACTTTTTGAAGGGGGTCCAGCCGGAGTGGACCGAGGGTCTCGAAACTCCGGTCGGTGTCATCGGCGCGGACTCGGTCGCAGACTTCGATGGCGATGAGTATCCGGGCTCTGCTACCTCGGCGAGCGCGTACTCGCCACCGCCCCCATACATTCCGACTGACCGCACCAGCAGGTCGTCGATGTACGACGATGACGGTTTCGCCGAGCCCAACCCTCCAGCCACACCGCGTCAGGCGGCTCGGCCCGAGACTCCGCCGGGCACTGTCTGGCAACCCGATTCAGGATCTTCTTCTTCGCCTAATCAGCCTGATGCACAATCCAATCAGATTGCTTCCAACGCTGATTCGGAAGCCACTGCGGGGCGCAGTGCTGCCATTCCGGAGTCCGTGCGGGCCACCTCCGCGTTCCAGCTCGCGCCGGCCGCGCAATACGATAGTTTCCCCGCGGTAAGCCCTACGCCCGCAGGTGAAGAGCCTGAGCAGGTCACCGACGACGCTGAGCTCGTATACATCGACCTGTCCGGGACCGGACCAATAATGGACAACGACCCCGGTGAGGCTCCGCCGCGGTGAGAACCCAAACGTCCTGGGTATTCACGCCCGATGAGTTTGCTTATGTGTGGGCGTCGGAAACCGGTCTTGCCGGCGATTACCCGCATCCGATAAAGGTGATCGAAACACCGACTAACGCAGACGAATACGACCTGACCCGACTGGAGATCAGCGCTCGCTACCCGCGCGGCGCAGACCCCGATCTCACCGGCCCGCTACGAGTGCTGGCCAACCCGGACCTGCGCATCATCTGCAACGGATGGTTCCACAGATCTCATCGAAGAGTTCGCTCCCTCGCCGCAGCGATTGGCGATCTAGGTGTCGTTCTGTTCCAAAAGTCCGGTGCAACAGCAGACTTCGGCGGTGAGATTAAGCTCGTAGTAACGACTCGCCGCCGGCTCGGCCGTCACATCGCAGCGACGATGCCGACTGTCGCGGCTGGAGCCATTGGACGGCTCGTCGGATACACCCCGCGTGTGCGCGGAGAGCAGCCGCCGAGTTCCTGGCTGCAGGACGATGCTGGCAAACGTCCTGTCGAAGAAAGAATCCGAACGCTCCTCCGGCTCGAACGCACCGCGCAAGGCTACCTGCGGATCGACCGCCACCTACACGACCGGCGCCCCTATCCGCCCGCCTTCGTCACCTGGCTCGACATCAGCGACAGCACCCGGGCTGCCGGTCGCTACCTAATTGACGTGAATGACAACGACACAGTTGTCACCCCCGCCTCGGCGCAGACAATTGCTGACGAACTGTATAGGCGCGCCGAGCTGGATCGGTGGTGACACTGCTTGGATGATCCGTTGGGCCACCGCCCGCAGCCGAATTGCAGTCAGCCCAACATGGTTGGCGAGTGACTCCCAGCCCGCCATACCGAATGGATGTCAAGCGGACGTCGAAAGAAGACCCTGCGGCCGAGCCCTTCTCGACTCCACAGCAGCCTCGGGCAGGTTCACGAGCGCCGCCGTCAACCCATCGCCGCCGCGGTCGAGGCTTTAACTCGAATCCAGACAATGCCCAAATCTACGGAGTGGCAGCTCAGATTGAGTTTGGAATTAAAAACTCTGGCATCGCGTTCTAACGCCGCATCGTGACTCGTCGACGTATCGACCCGTCTGAACCAGCGCCGGTTCATCGACCTCGGCGACCACACCAACGGACCCGCGCATCATGGTGGCGCGCTGGCCCGCGCTCATCATGGACTTCGCATACGCAATGGAGTCCGGCCGTTTTGGCCGGAAGCAAGCCATGTTAGCCACGGCAGCGTCGAGAAAACTAATGCCGCAATGAAGTCCGGCCGTTTCGGCCGGAAGCGCCTCGATCGTCCACGTCGACCAGGGCACCCAGGAGAAAGTGCCGCAATGGAGTCCGGCGGTTGGCCGGAAGGGTCACGTTCGCGGCTGGTTACCTGCGGGTTCGTCACCGTGCCACAATGGGGTCCGGCCATTCGGTCGGAACACCCGCCGAACCATCGTCTCGTTGGTGGTGTACTTCTGGTGGCCGCAATGGAGTCCGGCCGTTTCGGGCGGAAGTGTTGGCCTTAGGGCAACCAGGCCACGCCCGCAACGCAACGGAGTCTGGCCGTCTAGACCCGGAAGCCCCGCCGTCGAGGCCAGCGGCTCGTTTGCAGCCGAACTTGACGCCGCGACGGATTCCGGTCGTTTCGGCCAGAAGCACTGCGGTGTGCTCGGTACCGGCGGCTTCAGCGATCCAGCTGCAATGCAGCCCGGCGTTTCCGGCTGGAAGCACGCACTGGGGTACAGCACGCAACCAGTGCGATGGGTTCGGGCCGCAATGGAAGCCGGCCATCGGGCCGGAAGCACACGACTCTCGCGAGCGTATGCACGTCGCCGGTTATGCTGCCGCAATGGAGTCCGGCCGTTCCGCCGGAAGCACAACAGGTGCCGTTTCAGCGCACGGTTGAGTAACTCGACCGCCAGCAGCAACGCCACCGGTGGGCCCGCGGCGACCGCGACGCTGAATACGTTCAGCACTGGGGCCGCCGCGATATTGGCGCATAGCGACAGGCAGATCCCGAACACTAACGCCGACCACGCTGCCCACCGTCCGCCCGCACTTTGGTCGCGGCTGGGCTTCAACAGCTCGACCGTCGCCAGGGTCAACAGCCCGTCCACGATCAACGGCCAGATGGCGGCGGCCGTCGTACCGCCCGCGCCGTACCGCACCGCGAACTCCCGACCATGCCGATAGGACGCGTACCTCGGGCCGACCGCAACCAGTGCGGTATAGCGGGAACAGGAAAAGAGTGGCGACCTGAAGGAGAACGAACGCGCCGATCCAGGCAACGCTCTCTGACGTAGCGCTGACAGTCGTCGCGGAACCTGCTCCACCGCAACGTCATCGAGGAAACGGGCACTGTACCTGCCGCGACCAGGAAAAGTATGCAATCGCACCTGCCACATCCGAACGATGCCACCTGGGGCGGTGAGGTGACATGTGAGGATTCAGCAGTGCGCTGACCGACCCGCCGGCACACAGCGCAGTACCACGAAGCACCCCGGATGTGCTACTGCTCGCCGCCCACCCACGCATCCTGGTCGTCCGCGCTAACCGCCACAGCCGCTGGACAGTCGCACTATCCGGAATATACATGTGTCTATCGATTACAGTTATAGTACTATCGTGGAGTGCCACAGTGATCAGTTCTCCATCTCCGATATAATGCAGCGAGCACGACGAGGTTGCCACAGGAACTGCGATCGGGGATTCGGCTTTGAAGGCTGGAAGCGCGTCGGCGCTGTGGGGGCTGTTGAACGTTCATCCCCAGCAAGATTTTCTTCAGCTCGAGAAGTTCGGGCCTCGAGGCATCAATGTTCATGCTCAAGCCGAATACGATTCGGGTACGGTAGTTCTCTTCGTTCACGGCTTTCAGGGGCACGGATACGGCACCTGGGGGGGCCTCCCGAAGGCGATGTTTCAAAGCGACCTTCTTGGCCCATGCGATGTCGCCGTCTTCCACTACAAATCTGGAATCTATGCATTAAGAAGGCGTGGGGCGGATCTAACCTTCCACATCGATCAACTTGCCGGCATTCTACGGGATCTAACGGTCGGGTACGATGAAATTATTGTCGTGGCCCATAGTTTAGGCGGGCTCGTATCGTCTGCTGCGATACGCCGAATGCTTGACGACGTTACCTATACCATGGAATCTGATGCGCTTGTTCAGGTCGCGGCGCTTGTGATGTTCGCCTCGCCGCGGGCCGGCTCAGGTTGGGCGACTCCACTCCTGGGTTGGTGGATTCGAGAATTCAGATGGCTAAAGAGGTTCTCGCCCTACACGGAGGAAGTTGAGAGGTTCTTCTCTTCGCATGTCGAGGGGTTCGCCGTGGCTGATCCTGGCTCACGCCGGTATATTATCCCGCGATATGCGTGCATAGCGTCACAAGACGACGTCGTGAATCGATTCAGCGCGACCTTCGGAATACCAGAAAGCCAGATCCTACCGCTGAACGGAACACACACCTCTATCGTCAAGCCGGTTGAGGACCCAACTCAGTTGACGTGGATCAGCGAATCAATTTCGAACGTCAGGATGATCCGGCAGCAATATCGACGAGAACGCGCTCTGCGGCCGCCTATACGCTCCGGCATAGAGGTTCGTGTGGACTTCCCCCGGGTAGTCGCCGAGCTCTGGACGGAACTCGATGCCGAATCTCTCGAATGGAAGATTTTATACGACGAAGTCCGACACGCTGCCTCGGATCCACTGGTCGAGGTAGTCGACCTGCGCGACGGTTACCAAGTTGATGACGTCGATATCCTTATTTCGATACAGCGCACTAGCGATGTCGTCCAGGAACCATCATCGGCGCGTTGTCGTGAGATAGTCGAGCAGGCCAGCTCGCGTCACAGTAACAGTAGCCACTTGCAGGCAGTGATTGTCCTGATCGGTGATGATAGCGGGGCGGAGGACATCGTAAGGGGTTGGGTCAAAGCTATGACACCTTCGAGCTCGTTCTTTGTTCAGCGCGCACCGTCTGCCGACTCACTTCGAGAGATCTTGTTCAACTCGATCAGACCGTTGGTCGAAAAACGTCGAAAGCGCCTGGCGATACCCGACAGATCCCTTATCGAGTCATCGGAATTTGACCGCTACTTCAACGCGAAGGAAAATCGATGAGCGAATCATCGGAACCAAACTTGTCGTGGATCGCAGCTATCCTTCGTCCGGAAGCAGTAACTTCGTTGCGAACCAAATCTGACAATCACTACGACTCGCACCCAGCCACAAGGATCGCCGACTTTCTACTGAGCAAAACTCAGAGGTCGCAGGATCACGATCTTGCCGACGCTGCACGGAGCAATGATATCCTGAAAGGCGTGGAGCTCTCATTTGTCCACAACACAATTCGCGATGGGATAGGGATTTTATCCGAGCAAGTTTACCAAAGTGCACACAGCGACGCCGCCCAGGCGTGCGCACTTACCCTATTAGCTTGCTGCGCGTGTGGAGAACTTGAGGATTATGACAAATGCGAATCCCTGATAGGGGCAGTCCTCGATAACGTACAAGGAGACAGTCCGAGCGATCAGCTAATTAGGGCGATCCTCCTGCAGCAACGTTGCCTTCGCCGGCGGGACAGAGGCTATCCATTTGAGGACGATACTATCGCAGTGGCGAAAATCCTTGCAGGACTTGATGCCCAGAGTCTGCCGAAGTTTGACGTCAATTCTCTTACACACTCTTCCACGGACACCATCGTGCACATCATCGACGCGCTGCGTTGGTCCAACTGGAGCCACATTTCCCCACTCCGTTCTGACCAGAGCGAGGAGTTGCAGAGTGTGATTCCCCCATTGGAAGTACGCGCCAGATTCCCGAAGCCCGAGCAAGTACTGTTGATAGAGAGCGAAATTTCCAGACAGCTTGCCCATCTAATAAACGAGCAATATCAATCTGGCCGGTCCAGCCAGACGCTGACTTTCGGAAATACATACGCAGATATTTTCATGCAGTTGCTTCGCCTTGAACTGATCGGTGCCAGCACCGTCAACTCAATTCGTAAGCAGTTGGGGCAGATACGCCTCCTCCGACAGCCAGACGCCGGCGCGCGGACCTATTTCTACTCAGATTCATTGCGGTTGTTTAGGCAAGCAGGTGCTGAAGCGGAACTCGATATAGCTATCGAGAAGATCAAACAGGACGGGCCGCTCTCGTCATTGAGTGTCGATGTTCGCCAGGTACTGCGTCGCCCATATCGTGAATTGCGTACGCCTGAGCTTCGAGTGCTTCGGGCAGCGGCCGACCTTCTTTCTGAGCCGGAAGCCCGTGCGGCTTTAAACGGTTTGATTCAGGTAAGCACGCCTTTGAACAGGTCCGGGTATTGGCAAGCCGAGTCAGTCCGGCTCGGCGCTCTGTGGCAAACTATCGCGGAGCTGACGACTGCTGCGGGAAATTCAGATATCGGCGCCAACTATTTTTTGGATGCGATCGACCGCCACTCAAGCGGCGACAGCATGATCGACCGAAATATAGCTCATGCCTTGTTCCTGCTCGACTGGAAGGCGATATCCGAATCATATAAGCTGAAATGGCGTAGGTGGGCCACAACGTCGTCCGCCAAATGGCCGGAGGTGACGGCAGTTATCGCTGACGCCTTGAGCATTGCTAACACTTCATTTTCTGAAATCGCGTCAGTAGATGACGTGATCCAGTTTGTCAACGGTATTGACTGGGGACATCCTGTGTCGACTGCTGAAGTCTCACAGGCAGCCGCCATCCTGACGTCCGGCATGTCCAAAACTAGGGAGGCCGCTCATAGGGGCCAGTTCTCGATAGGTTCATACGACGTCGCCGATATCGCTGTTCTCCTTGCCGCAAAGACCGGACATAACGAACTGTGGCACGAGATAGCGGTCTTTCTGATTGACGGAAGCGTTGCCAGAAGTGATAGAACTTCAGCATTCGAAAGACTCGCACGCTTGCGGCCGACTCTGCCCGAACCGGTATCGGAACTGTACCGACAGTCTGCGCCGAAAGTCCTGGAATCGACCGGTACTCCGCCCTTTGAAGCGGATGCTGTCCGACCATATCCTGCGGCGCTAAGGTTTTTTGCAACCAGCAGGTTGATCCCTCCTCTCGAAGCATTCACCCAAATAGGTCGACTGACTCAGGTTGAACATGGGCCTGCTGAAGCAGCGGCCACTGTCGCGGTTCTAGCAGAAGAACAAAGGGACGAATGGGTCCTCGCGATCGCGTTACAACTGAGTTATTCCAACGACCCATCCGCACGAATTGGTGCAGCAAGGAGCTTGGCCCTGCTCGCGAACGCCGAAAAGGGATACGGAGAACTCGTATCTCGGCGATTGATAGAACTGCTTGGGCATGATGGAACAATGGTTCCCATGAGCATCCTGAAAAGACTGCCTACACCCGTTATTGGCGTTGTTCGAAAAGCGATAATTTCCTTGCGCGACGATCATCCCTCGAGGAACGTACGACTTGCGGCGGAGGAATTTCTCCTTCAAGAGTGATTGGTCTTCAGTGGCGATCGTCCCCAACAAGCCGAAACCGATCCTCTACGACCAGCATCCGCAAAGGGCTGCTGCACGATTGGCTGACAATTAGCGCCTCCCCGTGCAGCAGCCCCTTCACACACCCGTGGAAGCTGGTCGTAATCGCTACCGGGAGCTCAATGACGGGGCATCGACCACGTGGCAAAGACCACTGGCGCCGCGGTCTCTGGGCCCGGTTCGTTATGCCCGCTGGACCAGCAGAGACGCTGACGGGCGACGGCGGTACGTCCTGTTCCGTTAGTTGGCAGCTGGACGAAGACCTCCACCCAAGAGACGAATTCGAGTCTGCTGGTGGCTACGTCGGCGGGAACCTTCGCAGTCGCGGTCAAGATGACTGAGTCCGGGCCCGTAACGAGCAGTCCCGCGGTGCGGACCGCAACTCCGTAGGCATGTTCGGGCTCGACCCGGGCCTTGCCATAATCCGTCACCACATGACGGCTGAATTCGATGTCGGCGTCGAACTGCACGCCGTCGATCGTCACGAATTGGGTCGCCCACCGATGGCGCGGCAGCAGAACACGGTCCTCGGAGTCAATGAACAGAACCGCCTCGAACTCCAGGACACGCTCACCTTCGACGTTCCGGAAGTCACCGAACCGATCCGGCCGTCGTTCCAGGCCAAACGTTAGTTTTGGCTGGAGCAACTCCAACTCCGGGACAGCGGTGACGGCGCTCATCAGGCTCAGCAGTTCGTGCCGTTTCGCCGTTCGCGTCCGTGTTCCGTCCCGCCACGGCACCTCACGAGTGAGTCCGCCAGCCGTGTTCGGGTCTACATTGACGACGTACGGCGACCGGTCAGTCTCGAAGTATAGGCACACGACCATTCCCTGATCGGTCGGAATGTTCCGCATCCTCACTGACGGCGCCACACCGTCGGCGAACTTCGACTCAACCGAACCCCACCAGTTGCCCGGGTCAGTGGCGTCCAAAGCAACCACCCGATGTCCGTTCTCATCCAGCCCAATCAACCACATGACATCCTCACCGCGGGCGGCGTTAGAGATCGCCGCGATTCGCCGCGCTGCCCTGGATTGATCGGGCCACTTCGACTTGCACTCAACGAAGTCGTCCTCAGTTCTGCCGCCGTTGGTTACACGTTCGACGATTTCCAGGACACGAGCTTCAATCCGCTGCCAGTTCACGATCGGAAATGTACGCGGCCGGCCATCCCGTCTGCTCTGTATTTTCCATTCAGAGTGCGGTTGAACCTTACGCCTCAAAGCCTCTCGGCTGCTTGCCCGGTAGCTCGCGCACTACCGATTTCTTGTTCCACAGCCTCTAGGGGGGGCAGGCTTGCGAGCCTGCTTGGAACTCAACCGGGGTTTGCAGCCGAGCCGGCGCATCCCGCCGGGGCCTTTTGTACCACGCTATCCAGGCCGGCCGTTGCGTGCCCAAGGTCAGCTGATTACCGCAGCGGCCGGTCCGCAGCGGCGAGTCGTCACGGCGCGCTTCGATCTTGTAGAGCCCGATTGCCCTCTCGACGAACGCATTACCGAATGCATCAGTCACCGCTCCGACCGACGGCTACACTTCCGACCGCATCAACGTCTCCCCTGAACCGAATCGACGTGTTCTGCGATCCGCCATTGGCGTGATCAATAGCGTTACTATCCAACGCATTATCCTCAGGCACCCGCGCTCTTACAGCATGTAGCTCCGACGAGACGAACCTAGTCCCCTTCCTCGCAAGGCATTCCATACTAGGGATCCGGTCGGCGCAGGGATCGCGTGGTCCGCGACCGCATAGACGACAGCCGTGAAATGTCCAGCTGCTGAGGCGATCTCGTGCGTGCCGACGACCGTGCCTCAGGGCATCAAAAACAACCGCCTCTCAAGAGGTTCGTCTCCAGCGGCGTTCCGCGCTTCATTCACGAGTTCTATGTCGTAGCGGTCGATCTGCACCGGAACGATGTACGGGGACGAGAGCGTCTTCATCCTTACGTAGCCGCGATCCTCGGAGGCCATGATTGCCTCGGAGAAAGAACGGAAGTCGTAGAACTGGGCAAGCTCCCTGACCTCCTTAGCGTTGTTGAGGTGCGCAACCACCCAATTTGCGGTGTTCGCCTTGACCTGGTGTGCGACACCGGATACCTCCTGGGTGGCGTAGGTCATGCCAAGGTTCAGCTTGCTGGCTTCCTTGGCTAGACGCACCCAGACATCGCGGTCGTTCTTATATCGGTCGGAGTCGAATAGGTTGTGGGCCTCCTCAAGCATGACTTGAATCGCGGGCGGCTCGTCGCCCGACGTGAACACCTCCGTCTGCTTCTCTAGCAGCCGGGCCGCAATCGACTCACTCAGCGCCTTGGTGATAGCGGCCGCCCCAACGTGGAGGTCAACGATGACGATCTTCCCCTCGACGAGCTCGTGGTAGATCTCGATGGCGGGGTCTTTCTGGGTATGCGGGCTGTGGAATGGTCGCAGCGGGATGAGGTTCTTCCAGCCACGTACGTTGCGCCCCTGGCTCCTCGCCGTGAAGATCGGCTCAACGCTTTCCCAGCGAACGTTTTTGGTGAAGTCGAGTGCCATGGCGTTTCCCGCCTCGCGTAGTCTCACGATCGCATCGACAACGTCTTCGACGTCCTGGGCCGTGACCGCGACGGCATTGGCGGCAGCCCCGACCTGCGTAAACGGATTGCGACCGAGCTTCCCCGCCACTTCCCTCTGGAGGTCGCCCTTCATATTGATGCGTGTCCGGAAACCGCTGGGAACATTGAAACCGGCCCTCATCAGTGCTCCATAGAGCGCCAGCCGGGCGCGCTGCGCGTGGATACTGTCGGATCGGTCGCCGCGGACGTCGCTAAAGGTCGCATTCGCGAAGTCCGCGATATACCCCGTCTGGTCAGTGCTGAGCTGATCGGCGATCAGGCTCTGCACGGCCTCAAGCTGGTTTTCGGAAAAGAAATTGATGTTTAGGGGCTTCACGTGCTCCTGTGTGCCGTCGGCACCGAACTTGAAGATCCGGACGTGCTTCGGTCCGATTGAAGCGATCTCGGTGCCGTCCTGAGTGTTTGGGTTGGCATACTCTCCCTGGGGGTCGAAGATCAGCTGCCCGACTGGCTTGCGCCCTATCGATCGCCACTCCTCAGAGACCGTAAAGGTACGAGCGATGATGGTCTTGGCAGTATTCGACTTTCCCATGCGAGTCATGCCGAGGAGCGCGGTCTTATTTCCAATCAAATCGCGAATGTTGACCTCGACTGCAGCATCTGCCTGCTTGGACGCCTTCGCTCGTCTTCTGGTGGCGGAGTAGCGAACGGCGCCGATACGCACCCGCTTCACCTCGCGACCGGTTGGCTTTAGGTAGGAGGCAACCGTTGACAACCCCTCGCCGACAGGCTTGAGGACCCGGTAGGTCGAGGTGGCGTAGAAGTTGTCGACATCGGCACCAAATTCTAAAACCCTCTGCCCATCGATGTCGTCCTCGTAAAAGGTACCCAGGACCTTGCATCTCAGGCCCGTGAATGAGACTCGGTTTCGGGTGACCGGATCCATCTCGACGTCGAGGATCGCAGACGGCGACGGATCGTGTTTGCCGGACAGCGCGGTCCGAAGAGACTCTTCCCGGACCGCATGAAGGTCAGCCTCCATGCTGAGTGGGGCGGTACCTTCGACTCGAAGCAGCAGCACCTCGTCGTCATCGACCTGCGGCGTGTTGATGTCCTGGGCAGTTGCAAGGAGATAGGAGAACTGCGGGATACCGCCCGCGTTGAACTTCCAGCGGTCATGGGTGAGCACAGTCGCCTCGTTGTAGTCGAGGCGGTGAATCGCCCCGATTCTGATTGACCGTTCATCGGCCAACAACTGTGAGTGCAGCAGGAGGCCGGCGTCAATGCCGGGGATCAGCTCGGTCATGTGTCCTCACGGGGCGGGTGTGAAGGTGTGAAGTGACGAGAGTGTCACGGTCCACCGACAGTATTGATGAAACTGCCGCGATGGTGGGCGCCTCGCCATCTCCGACTAATGTTGCGCTGGAACGTCTTTCAACTATATCGCGTAGCCCGACGCGGGTCAGTACGACAGCGCACGTCGGGGTCGGTGTTCAATCACCCCAGCCTCTGGACTGGTGGTCCGTTGGTTACACCCCATGGACAACTTGTTGCAAATCCCCAGCGCCGTCAAGCTGCCGTGCTGAGCGAGTTTCCTCATTTGATCGAGCATCGATAGCAGGTTGCTTCGAAAGCGCCAATGGCGGTCCGTGGCGCCACGGGATCCCACGCTGGCCAGCGACGGAGCTACTGTAGCCCGCCCACTCATCCAGTGCCCAAAGCAGGAGCCAACATCTGCGACTCTAAGACACGCGTGATCCACGTACTCAGTGCGGGAAGAGCTTTTCGTGGATACCCGGCCGGGACTTGCGCTCGTCCCAAGTGTTGGTTTCCAGGGCACTTTCCCCAGGAACGCTTGGATTACAACATGATTCGTTCACACGTGTTGTCGTCTGACCGGCCATGTCCGATGTCGTCAGCGGATTCGGTTGAGGATCTCTGCGCACTCTCGGTTGACAGCTTCTACGGTCATTCCTTGGGCTTCGCCGATCTGGAGTAGCACCCGAGTGCAGGCGATGTTGGCAGCTTCGAGCAGGCCGGAGGTAGCAGCGAGACCATCGACGATGCTCTACTGCCCAACGCTTGACATGAAGTTCTCTGCATGCTGACGAAAGAAGTGATGGATCAGCCCGTTGCGCTCCCCGATCTCTGTCCGGCACGTAGAGAGATCGTCCTCGCCGAGAGCACCGTGGGCCCTGCGATCTTGACAAGGACTCCCGAGGTCTTACGGAGCAAAGTCTCGAAGGTTGCATCCAATTGGTCACGTGACATTTCAGTCTTCGAACTCGCGACGACTGCCAGCAGGTCGACCACCGCGTGGTCGAAGACATGAGCCTGAAGAACAGTTCGACCGAAACGGGCGAACACCTCTTTTTCCGGAGGTCGTCCGCGCTCAGTTCGCAAACCAGATCGAATCCGTCATTGTCGGGCACCGCGCGGAATGCTATCGGCGTCACCAAGATGAACGCCACGAGATTTCGATGGATGAACAGACACCCAATCTCCTTGACCCCAGAATCGGCCGCGCAGGTCACCGCGCCTCGGGCTCGGTGATCCAACTGCTGGGTGTGATCGGCGAACTGGGCGGTGTCGACCACAGCATCGAATGGCTGGCGCCGCTGGCCGCCTCCGGTGACGTCGCAGCCCAAGCGTTCGCACCCCTGGTCGTCAGCAGCCTGCGGCTCTCACCACGGCACGACGGCCTGGCAGAGGAAACCACGAGTGCGCCAGCTCTGCTATTGTCTGAAACCGTTGAAACCAGCATCGACAGATGCGCTCATACACGCGACCGATCCAGCCGTAGCGCAGCGGGGCGACGAAATCCCCCCTCGCGCACCGTTTCCGGTCACCGGTGACACATCCGGGTGGGTGGGTGTTCAAGTGCACTTGAACACGAAGGATGAGCATGGCTTTTTCCGATGACCTGCACCGATTTCCGGCATACGTGCCAGAACTGACATGCGCGACCGCGGCGTCCGCGAACCGAGGACGGTGCGCGTG